>CALLVX010000049.1 GCA_938010765.1 uncultured Flavobacteriaceae bacterium
GCACACCTCTTTCATAGGCAGGTTGCGGCCACTTTTGCTCGCCTTCTTGCCCCTCTTGCCACTTTTCAAGGGAAGCCAGTAGTCGCCCAAGCAACGGATCGGCACCCTCAACACCCAAGGAAAGGGGCGTACTCTTGTAACCATCCGTGATAAGTTCGATCATTCCCTGGTGGAAGCCATCGGCCGTTTCGGTTCGTTCGGGCATACTTTCGATATTTATGTTTCCTTATATCATGTATCCCAAAGGCAGCGATTCCCCTAATCAAACATTGCCGATTGTTCTAAATTTAGCTTGAAAACCTACTGATCAGCTGTTCGCTTAAACGTACAAAATCTTTATTTCCTTCCTCTTTGGAGAGTGCCAGCGATCGTTTCCCTGCGGTTACAGCTTCTTGGTTTCTCCCAAGATCTCCTAAAATCAATGCTTCTCGATATACTTGAAAAAACAACGCTTTATCACTTTTGGTCACCTTTTGAATATACTCCAATGCCCGCTCCAAATCGGTACCTGTTTCCTGCATGTACAAGGCTGCCCGGTAATAGTCGTTATTGCTTGGCCCTTTCATGGTTCTTTCTATAGCGTTCATCACTCGTTCCTTTATTGCTACCTTTAGGGGCAAAGAAACTTGTGCGCCCACCCATTTTATCATTAAATCAGCACTATCCATCCCGATGTTTTGCAGACTTATTTCCAACGATTCTTGTTTCGTTTCTAGATTGGAAACCTTGGTTGTGAGAGTTTGAATAGGGGTTTTATTTATGTAGGTAGTCCAATCACCACTTTCGTAGGGATAGAAATGGAGTGCCCACACATTCTTTTCTGGTTTGCTAAGCACCGTATATGATCCTGTTTCGAAGGTAGCCCCTCCCAATGTAACTTCGTCTGAAAAGGTAATTTTAGTGGCCGTATTGGCCCCAGTTCGCCATAGTTCCCCATAGGGAAGCAATCCACCGGCCCCAAAAATACTACGGCCCCTTACCGAAGGGCGCGAATAACTAATATGAATATCGGTAAGGCCTACAGTTTGCCTAACCTCTGCCGTCGGACTTGGGGCAGGCACCCGCAGTTGTGCAACACCGGATATTGAAAATCCAATAAAAAATAAATATATATATGCGTATTTCATGTCTTAACTATTTTGATTGTTAAAATATTCCGACGGGGAAGTGCCCATCAATCTTTTAAATGACTTATTAAAAGTAGTTTTTGAATTAAAGCCAGCCTCCTGGGCAAGCCCAAAAAAAGTAAGTTGCCGTGCCTTGTTCGTTTGGGCCAAGGAAACAAATTCTTTAATGCGATAGTAATTCACATATTCAAAGAAATTCATCCCGATACATTCGTTTAGCAAGCGTGCCAATTCCGGATTGGGAATACCCAACATTTCCGCTAGTTCTGCCTTCAACAACTTATTATTGAGATAAGGTTTACGCTCGTTCATCAACTGTTCTAGCTGCTCTTTCAACGCATTGAGATCGGTAGCTGAAAATTTAGATTGTGCATACTTTCGTATTTCCTCCAAAGGGGCAACTCTAAATACCTCGGGCGACAACATTCCATAGTAGGCAATGAACAAAATAATCAAAGCGATACTAACCCATATAGCGGGACGCAAATCTCTTTCAAGCATCTCAAAACCCGATAGGCTAAGGATATACAATACCAACCATATCAAAAGAAAAACACCAATGATAACATGAAAATTGAGAAAAAATCGGGTCTTGACCGTAAACGAAAACTCGTCTTTTAACCTATCACGAAAACGAAGATATTGTAGTAGACTCAAGCCCCAATACGTAATATTAACAATCAATCCTATGGCATGGCAGGCATAGATCATACGCGCAAGCTCGCCTGTTGCAATTCGTTCCCTTATGACCGCATCCGACGGAAGCATAAAGTAGAATACGATAAAACCCATGTACCCGAATGCCGGAATGTAGTGTGCCAAATGTTTGTTTTGCGGGCGTTTCCCCAATAGGGAAGTACGCGTAAAAAGATACACGGTGATTCCGAACAACATCGCGGCCAGTTCCGAAAAGGCATTCAAGCGAAAATTTTTTCCAAATACTTCGGAGATATACAGTGTCTTGCCCACCAAGCCGATAAACAAGGTGAACACCATAAACGCCAAAAAGGGATTCACCTTCTTACGGTTCTTCTTAGAAAACGCATAGACGAACAGTAAAAGAATGCTTTGAAAAAAAGCAAAGTAAATAAGTTGATTGTAGAGCGTTTGCATCCTCTTTTTATCCGAAGATAGTTAGTTTATCACAAATTGGTTTACGTGTAATACGCCTTTGGTATCCATTGCTTTGTTGGTTTTATGAAAAGCTTCAAAAGCGGCTTGGTTTTCCCACTCGGTCACTACCAGAAAATCAGGCTGGTAGTAATAACCAAAAGGCGATTCCCCCCCTGTAAGTTCAATAATTTCAGAGCCACCTGCTTTTTTAGAAGCCGTCTTAAAATCGTTGACAAAGCGTTCGAAATCTTTGGGTCTTGCCTTCCAATAAGCAGTAACTACATTGTACTTATCTCCCCGAACTTGAAATTGCATATCGGCCTGCATTTCGTAGTAGGTGAGTCCGAAAAAACTAAACAAGGCCCTACGTTGTTCATGAAAATCGGGGACTTCTTTTACAATATTGGTCAAAAACTGTTCTCGCTGTACCAAGCTGTTCCATTTTCCCAACACCAGTCCGCTGGGATGGTGATTTCCTTCGACGTAGGAGGTAATCCCGAACCCAGGTTGCGATTGATAACTAAATTTAAAACCCACCGGGAAAACAGTTTTCTTATAACGATCAAAATTTGCTTTGGTATCAGGTTTTGTAGTCAAAAAGAGGAGATCCAGAATCTCTCCTTTCTTAAAATTATATTCTTTGGTATCGGATTGGGCAGTCGCATTCATAAGGAATACGCATACAAGTACCAGGGGCATAATAAGAATCAAGAATTTTTTAAACATTTTGTTGTGATTTTAGTTCGTACTTTTTTTACAAATCTATCGCACCATTCGACCGTCACAAAGAAAATCCCCCATTCATGGGTACACATACCGTATGCGTACGTTAAGACCTAAGAAAAGCATGCCCCATTTGGTTTTCTTACCCGCTATTTATTTCATACTTTAAAGGCTAAATTTTTTAGCGATGTCTTCACGTTGGTTAATCGTTCTCTTTTGTTTTATAGGCAGTATGGTTCTTGCGCAAAATTCCAAGCCTTTGGTAAACGAGGCCCGCCTCGAAAAGCGCATTCTTGAATTGGCCAACTATGGCCTTCAAGCGAATGGGGAAACCGAACGGGTTGCTTTTAGCGACGCAGATATCGAAGCTCGAAAATGGGTAATGAATACCATGGTGACCCTTGAGCTAGAGACCTATATCGACTTCGCCGGAAACATCATAGGTCTTCGGAAGGGTAAAAACACCGATTTAAAGCCCATTTCCTTCGGGTCGCACATAGATCGTGTTCCGAACGGAGGAAATTATGACGGTTGTGTAGGATCTATGGCTGCCCTGGAGGTCATACAGACCTTGAATGAAAATAACATCCAAACCGAACACCCTTTGGAAGTAATTATCTTCTCGAACGAAGAAGGGGGTGTTATGGGAAGTCGGGCCATGAGTGGCCACCTAAGCCAAAAGGCCTTTTCTGTAGTAAACAACACCGGGTATTCTATGGGGGAAGGCATCATACGATTGGGAGGTGATACCACTCGAATTGCAGCCGTAAAACGCGAAAAGGGCGCTATGGCCGCTTTCTTGGAGTTGCATATTGAACAGGGAGGTATTTTGGAGCAAAAGGGCATTGATATCGGAATTGTAGAAGGCATTGTGGGGCTCAAATGGTGGGATGTCGAATTCAATGGTTTCGCGAATCATGCAGGTACTACCCCCATGAACGCACGCCAAGATGCCCTATTGGCCGCGGCACAGTTTATCATTGCGGTAAATGAGATCACGAATAGTTTTGAAGGCAGCCAAGTAGGCACCGTAGGCCGTATTGAAGCCGAACCTGGCGCTCCCAACGTAATTCCGGGAAAAGTTATCACAAGCCTTGAAATTCGAGATCTTTCGGCAGAAGTAATTGAAAAAGTGTTCCAGGCAATCAAAACAAAGGCAGCGGAAATTGCCAAAGCAGCGAATGTAACCATTGAATTTCGTCCTTTGGATACCACCGCGGCACCCGCACTAACAGATAGCGCCATTCAACAACTCATTAAAAAATCAGCTGAAAAACTAGGGCTGTCAACCCATAAAATGCCAAGTGGCGCCGGGCACGATGCCCAAGATATTGCGGGCATTGCCCCTACAGGAATGATTTTCGTTCCCAGTAAAGGCGGAATAAGCCATTCCCCTAAAGAATTTACATCCCCCACAGATATGGCCAATGGTGCCAATGTATTGTTACAAACCTTGTTGGTCCTGGATAAAAAACTGTAATACCACAAACATGGAAAAATCGACCCCAGTTAGCGTCGAACAGCTTTTCGACACCGATGCCGAAACTGTATGGGCAGCACTTACCGAAGCACACCGGATGCGGCTATGGTACTTTGACGCCATACCCGATTTTAAAGCGAAAGTTGGTTTTAAAACACAGTTCAATGTGCAGTCGGGCGGACGGGATTTCCCACATGTTTGGCGGGTTACCGAAGTAATCCCTTTTCAAAAATAAGCTATGATTGGGAAATTACCGGGTATGAGATCGACTCCTATGTGATGTTTGAATTAGACACAAAAGCGACAAAAACACGCCTAACCCTCAACTGTTATGGTATAGAAACCTATCCAAACAATATTCCAGAGTTCACCAGGGAAAGCTGTAATGCAGGGTGGACGTATTTTATCAAAGAAAGCTTGCCCAAGTATATCAACTCATTGGAACAACCCAACTAAACCATTTAAATCGAGCATATGAAAAAACAATTACTTTTAAGTCTCTTCGTACTATTCATAACCGGTGCAATCGGTACCGCACAGACGACCGAGGATATTGTGAACCAAATACAAAAGGAAGCAAATGACAATTCACAATTGGAACAACTGGCCTATGAGCTGATGGACGTTATTGGTCCAAGACTGGTAGGAACTCCCCAAATGAAAAAAGCCCACGATTGGGCGGTAGATACTTATACAAAATGGGGTATTGAAGCAACAAACGAAACATGGGGCCAATGGCGGGGTTGGGAACGGGGTATTACCCACGTAGACTTGGTCTCCCCTCGAGTTGTTTCCCTCAGCGGAATGCAATTGGCATGGAGTCCCGGCACCTCTAAAAAAGGGATTACCGCCGGCCTGATCCAACTACCGACTGTTTCCGACTCTTTGGCCTTTGTAAAATGGCTGCCACAAGTAAAAGGAAAGTTCGTACTTGTTTCGATGCACCAACCTACCGGACGCCCCGATTACAACTGGGAGGAATTCGCTACGGAGGAGTCCTTTGAAAAGATGAAAACAGCACGCGAAGCCCAGCAAACCGCTTGGCAAGAGAACCTGAGAAACACAGGTTATACCAGCCGAAACATCAATAAAGTACTCGAAGATGCCGGCGCGGTCGGCATTGTACAATCCCGATGGTCAAAAGGTTTTGGTGCAAACAAAATTTTCAGTGCAGGTACTAAAAAAGTACCGGTTGTAGACCTTTCTTTGGAAGACTACGGCATGTTATACCGAATGGTATTAAAAGGTACAGGTCCCGTTATAAAGATTGTTGCCGAATCAAAAGAATTGGGAACAGTACCCACTTTCAATACCATCGCCACCATTCCGGGCAAAGAATTACCGAACGAATACGTGGTGCTTTCGGCTCATTTCGATTCGTGGGATGGCGCTACCGGCGCTACCGATAATGGCACTGGTACGATTACGATGTTAGAGGCTGCCCGAATATTGAAAAAAGTATATCCCAACCCAAAGCGCACCATTATCATTGGGCATTGGGGCAGTGAAGAACAAGGTTTGAACGGTTCCCGAGCCTATGTAGAGGACCATCCTGAGGTGGTAGAAGGTCTGCAGGCCCTATTCAATCAAGATAACGGCACGGGAAGGGTAGTGCGACTCTCCGGGCAGGGCTTTTTACATGCCTATGACTATTTGGGGCGCTGGTTAGAAGCAGTTCCCGAAGATATCAGCAAACATATTGAAACGACCTTTCCCGGCAATCCTGCCCGTGGCGGTTCTGATTATGCCTCTTTTGTCGCCAAAGGAGCTCCCGGATTCTCATTGAGTTCCTTGAGTTGGAGTTATTGGGATTATACTTGGCATACCAATTTAGACACCTATGACAAAATCGTTTTTGACGACGTACGCAACAATGCCATACTTACGGCAATCTTGGCCTATATGGCCAGCGAAGATCCGGAAAGGACCTCAAGAGAAAAATCGGTTTTAGGCATCAATCCAAGATCCGGACAAAAAGGAGTCTGGCCCGAACCCAGGAGTCCCAATCGAGATGGAGGCGAAAATTAAACCAATGCAGGAATGAAGCAAGTTTTCCCAACAAAATTACTGGCCTGTTGGCACCCTGTTGCCTATAGCAATACCCTTACCGATGCTCCCTATGGTACTTTTTTATTAGACCATGCCGTAGTGGTATGGCGCGATTCGAACAGCAAGGTGCATGCAATGCGTGATTTATGTATTCATAGAGGTACTGCCCTATCGCTCGGATGGATTAAAAACGACTGCATCGTTTGCCCCTACCACGCTTGGGAGTATAACGGCAAGGGGGCTTGTGTTCATATTCCGCAAGCGCCCGATATCGAAATTCCAAAAAAAGCGAACACGCCCGTTTATCATTGTCAAGAAAAGTTCGGTTTGGTATGGGTTGCATTGGAAAACCCCGTTTATTCCCTGCCCGATATTCCGGAGTTTGAAAATGAGGAGTGGAAGTTGGTGCAAACAGGACCCTTCGATTGGAATAGTGATGCTTCGCGACAAACTGAGAATTTTACCGATTTTGGTCATTTTCCTTGGGTGCATCCAGGACTGTTAGGCGACCCCGAGCGACCCGAAGTGCCCAAATGTACGGTTGAACGCAAAGGGGCCGTTTTACATTATTCCATCATACGTCCCGAAGCTACCAACCCTGATGACTTTCCCGTTTTCGCCAATGAAGAAGTAGTACAACCCGAAAGAGAAAGTATGTACCAGTTGCATTTGCCCTATACCATTGTACTTCGATTGGGTTGGGGCGGTAAAAAGGGCATGGTTTATTTTTTCGTTTCCCAACCCATTTCTTCCAATAAATGTCGGGGGTATTGCATTGTTGGTCGAAATTATAATACCGAGGAACCCGATACGATCCTGCAGAATTTTGAGCAAGTTATCTTTGATCAGGATAAACGCATTGTAGAATCGCAAAGGCCGCAACAGGTGCCCTTTGATTTGACCGAAGAACTACATCTAAACTTCGATACGGTCGCTCTGAACTATCGCCGAGCGATGAAAAAAGAACAACTCACAAATAAATAACATCCTATAACCAACCAATTGAACGATATGAAAAACTTAAAACTGGTATTCATTGTATTGCTGTTACTTCCATTGACAATACCGGCACAACGAAAAAAAAGAAGTAACAGGGCAGCTCCTCAAATAGTACAAGATTCTCTTTTCCACGGTTTGAAATGGCGCAATATCGGTCCGTTTCGAGGTGGACGTAGCGTTGCTTCCTCTGGCGTAGTTGGCGAATCGATGACCTATTATATGGGCACCGTTGGAGGCGGCATTTGGAAAACCGTCGATGACGGAATTAACTGGAAGAATACTTCGGATGGGTTTCTAAAGACAGGCACGGTAGGCGCAATCGCCGTTTCGGAAAGTAATCCCAACATAGTGGTAGCAGGTATGGGCGAGCATGCGGCACGCGGAGTAATGACCTCGATGGGTGATGGGGTATATAAATCTACGGACGCGGGGAAGACCTGGAAGCATATCGGTTTGGACAAAACCCGCCATATTTCAGATGTCATTATTCATCCGACCAATCCCGATATCATCTTTATTGCCGCCCAAGGCGCCCAATACGGCCCGAACGCAGAAAGGGGTATTTATCGCTCTACCAATGGGGGCGATAGCTGGGAGAACGTATTGTTCGTAAACAACAACACGGGGGCCTCCTCTCTTTCGATGGACATGAAAAACCCCTTGATTCTCTATGCCGCGATGTGGCAGCACAGGCGATATCCCTGGATGATGGAATCGGGTGGTAAAAATTCAGGGCTTTACAAATCGGTAGACGGGGGAAGTAGTTGGAAGAAGATGAAAGAAGGCCTACCAAAACAATTTGGAAAGGCGGGTATCTCCGTTTCAAGGGCGAACAATGAACTAGTGTTTGCCGTTATCGAAGCCGAAGGGACCAAAGGAGGCGTATATCGTTCCGCAGATGCCGGTAAGAAATGGACACAGGTGAACAAAGACCGAATCAATATTGCCCGATCATGGTATTATATGGAAATCTTTGCCGATACACAGGATGAAAACGTAGTCTATGTATTGAACGCCCCGGTGACCAAATCGATCGATGGCGGTAAGACCTTTAAACCCTTACCGACCCCTCATGGCGATAACCACCATTTATGGATCCATCCCGACAACAATCAAAAAATGATCAATTCGAACGATGGCGGCTCCAATGTTTCGAACAATGGTGGTAAAAGCTGGAGCACGCAACAAAACCAGAATACGGCCCAATTTTACCGTGTGATAACCGATAATTTGGTGCCCTACAATGTGTATGGTGGACAACAGGATAATTCAACCGTGGCCATTGCCAACCGAACCAACGACCAGGGCATCGATTGGAAAGATTGGCATGCGGTAGCGGGCGGGGAAAGTGCCTTTTTAGCTTTTGACCCCGACAATCCCGAAATCATTTATGGAGGCACATATCAGGGAAATATAGACCGGTGGGATGCCCGTTCTAGAGACTCAAAACCAATTAAAGAATATCCGGAACTGGGCTTAAGTATCGCTCCCGAGGATTCAAAATACCGTTATAACTGGAATGCTCCGATCATCACATCACCCCATGATCGCAAAACCATTTACCATGCAGGAAACGTAGTATTCAAATCTACAGATGAGGGACAAAGCTGGTCGGTCATTAGCCCCGACCTTACCAAAGATGAGAAGGAAAAACATGGCCCCGGTGGAGGACCCTATACCAATGAAGCCGCCGGAGGTGAAAACTACAATACAATCACCTATTTGACCGAATCGACTCATGAAAAAGGAGTGCTTTGGGCAGGTAGTGACGATGGTTTGCTGCATTTGACCAGAGACGGCGGTCAAAACTGGAAAAACGTTACTCCCAGTGGCATCCCAGACGGTATTGTAAATTGTATCGAAGTATCACCTCATGATGCCGCCACTGCCTATGTGGTCGTCATGCGCTATAAGTCGATGGATTTGAATTCTCACATTTTTAAAACCTCCGATTATGGGCAAACATGGGTGAAAATTGTAAATGGTATTCAGGGAGAACATACGTTTACCAGAGTGGTCCGCGAAGACCCTAAAAGAAAGGGACTGCTCTACGCCGGTACCGAAACAGGCCTTTTTATTTCCTGGAACGACGGTCAAAATTGGCAACCGTTTCAACTGAACCTTCCCATCGTACCCATCAATGACCTAACAATCCAAGACAATGATTTGATAGTCGCTACGGCGGGGCGATCTTTTTGGATTCTCGATGATGTAGGGGCGTTACAAAATATAGATACACCAAAAGCGCCGGTCAAAATCTTTAAGCCCAAAGACACTTACCTACTTTTTGGGGGAAGCAGCGACAAACCCCAACCTGGGTCGGGAAGTAATCCCAAGCAAGGCGTTACCTTTGATTACCACTTGGACAAAAATGCCGATAGCCTTGATCTAAAATTAGAAATCTACCAGGGCACGAAACTCATACGAACCTTTAGCAATACAAAACCCAAAGATTTCAAATCGTGGCCCGGTGGACCTTCAAAGCCGAAAACGCTTCCGTCAAAACAAGGGTACAATCGGTTTACATGGGATTTTAGAAGGGAACAGCTTCCCCCTATCAACAAGGTATTCGTATTCGGCGGGCACGCCGGTTCTCGTGTTGGGCCGGGAACATATACCCTTAAACTTACCTTGGATAGGTTGACCTCCGAAACGGCCGTTACCGTTCTTCCCAACCCTAAAATAGCGACGACAGCAGGTGATTTTGAAAAACAGCAGGCACTGTTACAACAAATCGAAAGTACGGTAAAAGAGATGCACCAATCGGTCAATGAAATGCGTTCGGCAAAAGACCAACTAAAAGGATACGCCGAACTTTTAAAAGATAACGAGCAGGCGATCGCGCTTTTAGAAAAAGGAAAAGCATTGGTAAAAAGAATTGATACTTGGGAACAACATCTAATTCAACCAAAGCAGAAAACCTTTCAAGATGTTATCAATTTTAACAATAAACTCAATGCCCAATTATTACATTTAAAAGATTATATCGATGCTGCCGAACCGAAAATCACCCAGGGAGCCAAGCAACGTTTGACCGACCTATTGAATGATTGGAGAGTATACGAGAAGGAACGAAAGGAAATCATAGAAGTTGAGATGACCGCCTATAACGGTCTTTACAAGGAGCTAAGGCTTCCGGCAATCATACTCCCTCAACAATAATTCAAAGCAGATGGAATTCATTACCGACCGCACTTTTAAAGGGGGCGATTATACACAAAAAAAACTTCGTAAAGGGGAATATGAACAATGCAGCTTCGAGGGGTGCGACTTCTCCAATGGATATCTGGACAATCAGCATTTTATGGAATGTGAGTTCATTGATTGTAACCTCAGCAACGCGAATTTGGCGCACACCATTTTCAAGGAAGTGACTTTTTCCCATTGCAAGATGGTCGGACTCAAATTCGAGGAGTGCGATGATCTTTTAATGAACTTTCGTTTTCGGGACTGCGACTTGCACCTTGCTTCTTTCTATGGCCTTTCCCTTAAGAAACAAGAATTTACGGGTTGTAAACTAATCAAAACCGATTTCACGGAGACCGCACTGGTAGCTGCTACTTTTGCCCAATGCGATTTGCAACATGCCATATTTTCTAGAACCAATTTAGTGCATGCCGATTTTAGGGCCGCCCTAAATTTTAGCATAGATCCCGAACAAAACCAGCTTAAAAAAGCGCGTTTTTCGAACGAGGGGTTGCAAGGATTGCTACAGAAATATGACATTCAAATTGGATAATACGCTACTTGATTATTGCAACGAAATAACTCCTAAACATAAGCGCGTTAGTTCATGGGGCCAATATCCGTTTGTAAACGGATATTTCGTATCTTGTTTTTCCTAAACTATTCCGATGAAACGATTTTTGCTCATTTGTTTGCTCATTTCCTTCTCTAGTGTGGCTCAAAATACACTTTCTTTTGAGGAAGGTACTGTTTCCCCAAAAGCGGATTTATCTGAAATCGCCTGGATGGAGGGATATTGGAAAGGAGAAGCTTTTGGTGGTATCACCGAAGAAATATGGAGCCCACCTTTGGGTGGATCCATGATGTTTTCTTTTAAATTGGTAGTGGATGGGGAGGTGCAGTTTTATGAAATAGGACACATTAGGCAGCTAGCGGAAACCTTGCTTTTTGAACTGAAACATTTTCACAATGATTTAAAAGGATGGGAGGAAAAAGACGAGGTACAAAGCTTTAAACTGATCCAAGTAGCCGAGAATCGTCTTTATTTTGATGGGTTTACTTTTGAGAAAGCGGGTGATGATGAGATTAATATTTATGGCCTGATTCATCAAAAGGATGGGAGTACCGAAGAAGTCGTCTTTAATTACAAAAGACCCAAAGAATGAAAAAACAGTGCCTTGAATGCAGTACCGAAATTATGGGCCGGGTCGACAAAAAGTTCTGCTCTGACTATTGTAGAAATGCCTATCATAATAAGGTCAACAAAGACAGTAAGAATCTCATTCGCAACATCAACAATCGCCTGCGAAAGAACTACCGGGTGCTCGACAGCTATCAATTAAAGGATGGAAAAACAAGAACCACACGTACCCGCCTGCTCGACAAAGGTTTCGATTTTGATTTCATCACCAACCTATATACCACCAAAAAGGGCACCACTTATTATTTCGTGTACGACCTTGGTTATTTACCGCTCGACAATGATTATTATATGATCGTAAAGCGGGAATAGCAAGGAAGTCTCTACTCATTTAGGAGTTGTACATAGTTGGCCCGATGTAAATCGCGGTAAGCGTTTCTAGATTTCGGACAATAATATATAAATATAGGACCGGGGGAACCTACCTTGTTTTTTGTTTGGGGACAATTCTTAAAGAACGGGAATATTTGGAAAAATATTGAGGGAGTTTTGATTTTACTTCCAGTTTTGCCCACTCAATTTTAATGCAGCTACTACAATATCCTTACGGCTGATCTGCCCGATCAATAGCCCGTCTTTCATGACTGGCAAGCGACGGCGATTTCCCTTATGAAAAACCCCTGCAGCATCAAAAATGCTTATATCATGAGGAATGGTCTCCACATTTTTGGTCATGAATTTCTCGACACTCTTATCTAAAATGGGCTGATTAAAATAACGGCTCTCAGAAATTTGCTTCATACAATCTGCCTCGGAGATGATTCCGACCAAAAATCCGTTTTCGTCCAATACGGGACCACCAGATATATTATATTTCGTAAATAGCTCCATCACGGCCAAAATGGACTGCTCCGGTGTAAATGTCACCAATTTCTTCGTCATATAATCAGTAACCAATATGGGGGCATCGAACTGTTTTTTGACCACTTTCCGAACTCCTTGAAAACTCTTGATTCCCATATCTTTCACTTTTTAGGTTGTCTATGAAGATAGGGAATTTTCCCCTAAAATGTAAAAAAACTCGATGTAATGCCGTGAGACATTAGAATTTTATACTTTTAAGCTGCAAGACACTTCAATGAAAAAATTTCCTTCAACTTTTAGCATTTCACTTATTCTATTGGCGATCTATTGGGTCTTTCGGGCAGCGATGCCCGATTATTCTGCAAATGCAGAGCTCGATAAAACCAATTTTTCGACCGATAGGGCACTCGTTCATGTGGCCGCCATTTCAAAAGAACCACATGCTGTCGGTTTTCCCGCCCATACAAAAGTTCGTGAATACATCGTAAAGGAACTCCAAAATATGGGCTTGGAAACCACACTGCAGGAAGGCTACACGGCAGGTGACTGGGGAAATCTAAGCAAGGCTACCAATATTTTGGCCCGAATAGAAGGAAGTGAACCGGGAAAGGCGTTGTTACTGCTTACGCACTACGATAGCAATCCACATTCCTCTTTAGGTGCTAGCGACGCAGGTAGTGGGGTCGCCACCATCCTAGAAGGGGTTAGGGCATTTTTAGCAACCAATACAAAGCCCAAGAATGATATCATCATTCTAATTTCCGATGCGGAAGAATTAGGATTAAACGGAGCGGATCTGTTTGTGAACCAACATGCTTGGGCAAAAGAGGTAGGCTTGGTGCTCAATTTTGAAGCGCGCGGTAGCGGAGGCCCAAGCTATATGCTCATCGAAACCAACAGAGGTAATGGGAGGCTTATAGAAGAGTTCACAAAGGCCGATCCCGATTACCCGATGGCCAACTCTCTGGTGTATAGTATTTACAAAATGCTTCCCAACGATACCGACCTTACAGTCTTCCGTGAAGATGGAGATATCGAAGGCCTGAATTTCGCATTTATAGATGATCATTATGATTATCATACCGTTCGGGATAATTTTGAGCGACTCAACAGGAATTCCTTGGCTCACCAAGGGGCCTATCTAATGCCGTTACTTGCACACTTTAGCAATGCGGAGCTCGAAAACTTAAAGAGTTTAAACGATTATGTGTATTTTAACGTTCCGTTTTTTAAACTGGTCTCCTATCCTTTTGAATGGATTTGGCCCATGTTGGCATTCGCTGGACTGCTGTTTATATTCTTAATGGCACAAGGTTTTCGAAAAAAAACGTTGAACCTTCCCCAGCTTGCAAAAGGCTTTTTGCCTATGTTGCTCGTCCTGTTCATTAATATACTTATCGGTTTTTATTCGTTTCGGTTTTTAAAATGGTGTTATCCTGAATACCAGGATATGCTGCATGGCTTTACCTATAACGGGCACACCTACATTGCCGCTTTTGTATTCTTGGCAGTGGGCGTTTGTTTTTGGTCTTATCACAAATTCAAGAATATTTCTACCGCCAATTTACTGGTAGCTCCTTTGGTGCTGTGGTTGCTCATTTGTATTGCTGTCGCCATCTACCTTCCCGGGTCAAGTTTTTTCATTGTACCGGTGCTTGCGCTTTTAGCTGCCTTTTTCGTTTTGATCAATCAAAAACGTCCCAGCGCGTATCTTTTGGTGTTCTTGTCATTGCCAGCGCTCTGGATCTATGTTCCTTTTATCAAAATGTTTCCGGTAGGTCTTGGGCTCAAAATGATGGTGGCCTCTACCTTGCTTGTTAGTCTTACTTTTTTACTACTACTCCCAGTCTTTGGATTTTATAAGAGAAAAAGAGTGCTAGCGGTGGTCGCAATTTTGATAGGTATTACTGCTATTTTATCGGCACATTTTAGTTCGGGCTTCGACACTGACAACGCCAAGCCGAGTAGTCTTTTGTACGTACTTGATAGCGACACGCAAACCGCAAAATGGGCAACCTACGATAAAGTCTTGATCGATTGGAACGAACAGTTTTTAGGTGCAGACAAATCGGTTCCTGAAAAATTATCGGAACATACCATTAGTAGTAAATACAGTTCGGGTTTCAGTTTTATTTCAAAGGCACCTTTAAAAGAGATTGCCTCTCCTCAGATTGAAACTTTGCGAGATACCATCATCGGTGATGAGCGCTTAATTGATCTCTGCATCACCCCAAAACGTGCCGTAAATCGCTTAGAAGTATTTACGAACGATGTGCCCATTCGATCGGCAACCGTGAATAGCATCGTACTTTCCGATTACTATCTGAAACATAGGAAAAGAGGGAAATTGGTTACCCATTATATCAGCAATAACGCTTATACCGATCTACAACTAAGTGTTCCCAAAGACAGTACATTGGAACTGACCGTTTACGAAGCTTCGAACGATTTATTGCAAAACCCCCAGTTTACGATTCCAAAAAGACCCGACAATAGTATTCCCATGCCCTTTGTGTTAAACGATGCCATTCTGGTGACCAAAACCATTAAATTTGACTAAGACTATAGCAATTTTAGGTTGTGGGTGGCTAGGACTGCCGTTGGCCGAGGCACTATTAAAAAAAGGGTTCCGTGTTCATGGGAGTACCACTTCGAGCGAAAAATTGTCGGTTCTTTCGAGCCGAGGCATTCGTCCTTTTTTAATTTCCTTGTCAGAAGAGGGTATCAAAGGTGGCATCGACTCATTTTTAGATGGGGCAAATATCTTGTTTATTAATGTTCCTCCACGATTACGGGGAAAAAAGAGGGGAAACTATGTAAAAAAGATGTGGTGGCTTCGAGAAGCGGCAATTGCTTCTAAAATGGAGAAAATCATTTTTGCCAGCAGTACCTCGGTCTATGGGAGTTTAGAGGGAGAGGTAACCGAGACCACACTGCCCATACCCGACACCGAATCAGGGAAACAATTATTAGCGGCGGAAACCTTGTTTAAAGACCGGCACGATTTTAAGGCAACCATCGTTCGTTTCGGTGGGCTCATTGGGCCCAAAAGGCATCCTGTCACCTTTTTATCGGGAAGAAAAGGATTATCGAATGGGAACCATTATGTCAATTTAATACAACAAAGCGATTGTATTCTAGTTTTGGAAAACATCATTTTACAAGAATGGTGGAACGATGTATTCAACGCAGTGTATCCGTATCATCCTACAAAAGAAAATTACTACCGATTAGCTGCTAAAAAAAGAGAAATTCAACCTCCTGAATATGAGCATTATAACAACAGAAAAGGCAAGAAAATCATAGCCCACAAATTAATTAATGTTAAAATGTTGACCCTTGAAACTTCGATCGAGGACTAGTACACCACAGAAAAGCGCATTTTCACAACAAAGTCGCCCCAATTGTGTTAACAAAAAAGGTATTTCATCGACTAACCCTTAACTTTGTTCATATAATTAAATACATTTTGCCATGGAAAATCTACGTTTGAGAGGGCGAATTTTATCTGAGCTTGAAAGCCTCATCGCCCAAAGCTTTCCGAAGCAAAAGATTCCTCAAAAAGTTGCAAAGCTGCATGTGGCGCTTGTAAAAAAGCACTACAACGCGGCAGACGTATCTATCGACTACCACAGAAGGAGAATCGAGATGGATATTGTAATGGATGATTGTGTGTATGACCCCACAAAGGTCAACACCAATTTGCCAACATTTCACGCAAACCTTTGGTTTCGAAATTTAGGTGATTTCTTGAAATCATGCCTAGACAAGGACAACCGAAGTCTTGCATTTTATGCCAGTTTATTAAAGTCTTATCAAAACAATGAGATGATGCTGGTAGTTTGACCAACAAAGACCAAACCACTATAATTAGGGCTTCTCCAATCGAGAGGCCCTTTTTTTATACTCCTAACTCAGTCGGTAACTCGGTAAAACGGGGATTCTAACGCTGCTTTTCTCCCTTTAAACGATTATCATTGCTTTTCATATCGTTTTATAGGTTTCATTAACAGCTTGTTATCAATAATTTTAATAGTTTTGCGCACCAAAATTAAACAGATGAAAAGGATTGCAATTACTATTTTTCTCTTGGTAGGCCTTACAGCAAAAGCCCAGACCAAAAGTGAACTTCAAAAACACTACGAGGCATTTTACAAAGAAATGCGGCTTCAGGGCGATGTTAGCGGTGTTATCAACGCGATGACCCATTTAAACGTTATTGCTCCATCTAATGAACGAAGAGATACCTTGGCCTATATCTATGCAAACGATAATCAACATCTACAGGCATTGAACACCATAGGGATCGAAAAAGACGAAGCGGCATCGAACCTAGCCGTGCAGGTAAAAGCAATTTCGCTCAAAGCGCTGAACCAACCGAAACGTGCCCTTGAGCAATTTACCATTTTGAACAGCAGAACGCCCAATGCCTATTTGGCATATGAGCTGGCGGATCTCAAAATCCAGACAGGAGACGCTGATGGTGCCACCACACACATCGAATATGGTATTGCAAATGCAAAAGATGAGATGAAGTATGCATTTTACGAGCGTCAACAACCGTATGAAGTGCCGTTGAAGGCCGCATTCTTGCACTTAAAAGGGCTTATGCAGTACAACAAGGACAAGAACAATATCGATGCAGCCATTACCTATATTGACGAAGCGCTAAAAATGGACCCCAACTTTAACCTGGCCAGTTTGAGCAAGCAAGCCTTGGAATCTAGGAAGAATCCGCCGGCTGCTGAGACAAAAGAGTAACAGGTATCATGAATGCCTTAGAAAGCGGACCGTTAAGTCGGCTTTTTTTGGTCTTCTCCGAATATTCCCAATATTACGCAACCAAAAAGTTGCGTAATTCTGTTTATTGATTATATTTGCAACCGAATAGTTGCATATTAATCTTTAAATACTTCATCATGAAAGACGTAATTTCAAAAGAACATTTTTTCTCCCATCCTATCGAACAAGTATGGAACGCAATCTCTAAGGAGGAAGAAATCTCAACTTGGTTCATTCAGGCCGATTTTAAAGCAGAACCTGGATACAAGTATACCTTCACTGCCGGTGAAGAAAAAGATTGCACGCAAATTACCGGAATTGTAAAGGAAGCTACCCCCTATACTCTAGTGTACACATGGATAGTTCGAGATACTGACACAGAAACAACCGTTACGTGGGTATTGGAGGAATTAGACGGGAAGACCAAACTGTATCTTGAGCACTCTGGAATTTCCAATTATCCCGGCGATACTGCTGTGGTTATGTTTGGACATTTCGGTGCCGGCTGGAAGAATTGTATCGAACAACTAACGAAATACTTAAAACAAGAAGTGCATGCAGGATAAAATAACCAAAGTCCTAAAAGCAATAGCGGACCCTACCAGGCGTGAGATTTTTCATGCCTTGGTGGTGGCCACCACTGCTTTACCCATTACCCAGATATCAAATCAATTCGACATCAGTAGACAAGGAGTTACCAAGCATATCAAAACTTTAGAAGAAGCCGGGTTGGTTCAAATAAGCAGTAAAGGAAGAGAGCGTTTTTGCGAGGCGGACACCCTGCCTTTGAAAGCCGTAAATAAATGGCTTGCTTTCTATGATCAATTTTGGGACAACACCATCAGCGGTTTAGAGGACTACCTCGGCGACAAAGCCTAAGAGGTTTCTTTTTCGGTCACTAATTTGACCAAATCCCATACAGAGGTATCAACGTTTTTCTTAAAGACCCTTTTTAATATAAGGGCGAGCAATACCTTTTTTACCAGAGATTTTGCAGTCCAATAGGTCTGCACCTCAAGTCTACATGATACTTCCGAAACAGGAGTTATAATATAAAATTGATACAAGGCGTCAACAGGGGGCGGACTCGTGGTCATTTCGCCATACACCAACTGATCGACCGCGACCTCTTTAGTGACCGTTACGAAATCTAAATGCTTCCCGTTTACAACACAAATATGTTCTGACCCCAAGCGCGTCACCTCATTCTCGTTATATTCAAACTTGTCGGCACCCTTTACCCAAAGGTGGCGGAGCCCGTAGTTGGTAATATATTCCAACAACGCCGGGGCAGAAATGGGAAGCACTACCCTATTTATTAAGTTGGGAGGGGAATCAAAGTGTAACTTTTTCCCTTCCGAAAAAATAGTAAGTTTCAGTTTTTTCTGATCGATCAACGAATAAATGTACGCAACCTCTTTCCCATCATAATTATCATGCCCTTCTCTAAATCGAAACACCTTACTGTAATAGTAAATAGGCAATTCGATGGTACTGGCCAGTTCTTTACTGATCAACGCATAATTATCACTATCTACCGAATTCTTAAGTAAACGATGGGCTTCTATGACCTCCTGACCAAAAGGTTTTCTGTTACTTTGAACCGATAAATATTGTAATTCTCCACAATGCGCTACCAATTTCAGCTGTAATTCGGGAGCAGTGGCACATGCGTTGCAGGGACAAATTCGATTTTTTTCCAACAACTTTAAATGGCTATGAAAAGCAGTGAACATCGTCTCTATTTGGGCCAGTAACCGCTCTTGGGAAAGCACCTCATCTTCCTTATAAAAAAATAGGGCATCTCCTTCTACCTCGGCAAGTTCCAGTTCTTGCGTATTCGATTCGATAAGTACTTCTAGCAGTTCGGCGATTACATGCTGGCTGTGCTCAACTTCGGTGGTTTGAACAAATTTGGTAAAGCCGGAAATATCGGGAATGAAGAGTAATGATTTTGCCATAGTGCGCTATATCCAATTCTAAAAACGGTATTGAACCGCCTACCGTTGCTTTAATTTTTCTAGCAGCAAGCTATCGTTCCCTTTCTTTAGTTCAATTAATTGGCCAACCTTTTCATTGGGCACTGCAATAGAGAGTACATAATGGGCAATTCTCCATTTCCCATCAATCTTTTTTAAGACTCCGGAACCTCTACAGAGTTTCATTTGTGTGTCTAACAACTCATCGAACCAGGCCATGTCTTTGGCCTGGTTTATAAAAATGTGCCGCTCTACAGCCGTAAAACTCCATGCTTTTCCCTTATCAAAATGTGGTTTGGAATAGGCCTTGAACTCCTCAAGTTCCCAATTTTCGGTAGCATCGGTTCCTATAAAAATGGCATTTGGGGCCATTAAACTAAAGTAAGTATCAAAATCTGCTTCCGAAGCCGCCAAATGCCATGTATTCAATATCGAATCGACCTGTTTTTCCTGGCCATTTACACAATTGCCGATCAGTAGAAATGCCATTCCAAATAGTATTTTATTCATCTAAGATCAATTTGGTATTCAATGTATTGTTTACAATAATGTTGAACTGATTTCGAAAAGAGTTGTAGGCATTGATCATTTCCACTACCGAAGTTTCGGTGTCGAGTCTATAAAACAAATCACCTTGTATTTTCAGGACAAAGGTTTTAAACATTTTTTGACGCCCTTTTACTTGCGGAATAGCGAACTTTTCGGGATATACCGAGTCCTCCAATGCTTTTTGAGTCTCGATCAAACCCTCTATCACCAGATTTAAATCTTCCCTGTTCTCAACCGTGTATAAGGCATCAAAACTAGTCTCAAGCGCCTGATATTCGGCCCAGCTGCCTAAAATGGCCTGTGCCTTCGCATCTATAGTCGATTTCTTGGGCCATTTCCCAGTAGCGAATTCTAAACCAACTGTCGTATCCTTGGCAACTTCCCCGGCCTGTTGCTTACAAGAAATCAACAGCAAAAAACAGCCCGTTAACCATAATAATTTTTGCATAGGGCGAATGTACAAATTTTAATAAACGGTATCTTTACCTTGAAATTCATTTAACTCGATTTTAATGCAACAAAACATCTTGATTATCGGCGCATGCGGCCAGATAGGGACCGAGCTTACCTTTGCGCTTAGACAAAAATACGGCGCAGATCAGGTAATTGCCAGCGATATACGTGAAGGCAACGAGGAATTAATGCAGACCGGCCCTTTTGAAATTTTGGATGCCACTGATTACGATGCGTTGGAAGAAGTGGTCGCCTACCATGAAATCGGGGAGGTATACCTGATGGCCGCCATGCTCAGTGCAACTGCAGAGAAGTTTCCGGAGCGCGCCTGGAACCTGAACATGAATACGCTTTTTAATGCGCTTAATTTGGCGAAGGAGAAAAAAATAAACAAACTGTTTTGGCCTTCAAGTATTGCCGTTTTTGGACCCAATACCCCTAAGCAAAATACTCCGCAAAATACCATTATGGAACCCAGCACCGTATATGGCATCAGTAAACAATCGGGTGAGCGCTGGTGTGAATATTACCATAACAAGTACGGTGTAGACGTGCGTAGTCTTCGATATCCAGGGCTTATTAGTTGGAAAACCATGCCGGGTGGCGGTACCACCGACTATGCCGTAGAAATTTATCACCGGGCCTTAGCAGAAGGTAGCTACACATGTTTCTTAAAATCGGATACCGAATTGCCCATGATGTTTATGGACGATGCCATACGCGCCATCTTGGAATTGATGAAAGCGGAGCCGGAAAATATCAAAATCAGGTCTTCCTATAACTTGGCGGCTATGAGTTTTACACCGGCTCAAATTACCAAGTCGATACAAGAACAGTTGCCCGCTTTCACCATTACATACGAACCAGACTCAAGACAGGCCATCGCCAATTCTTGGCCCAATAGCGTGCAAGATACAGCAGCGCGCAACGATTGGAATTGGCAGCACAAGTTCGACCTTGAAAGCACCACTCGGGTGATGCTTCAAAACTTGAAAGCAGAGCAATAGTAGGGTTCAATAGGAATGAAAATGATTAAAAATTAGATTATGCATTCAAAAAACTATTTTCTCTTTAGGGTTTCACTACTATTTCTTTTGACCATGGGATCCCTAACTGCTCAACTGTCTTCCAATGTATATCTTTATGATACCCAAAAAGAAGATCGTACCATACATCATGAACTGAAAATAAACGAAGACTACTTCATATATACCGTTTACGAAACAACACCGGCAAAATTTATTAAAACAGTAGGCGGGTTCTATAGCACTGAGAATGATACGTTGAAAGTGGCCTTGGAATTTAACTCGAATTATGAGAACGATCGTATTGCAAAACTACATATTCCCTACACTTTGGAAGGGCAGCAACTGGTCCTTGACGCTGACACTAAAATGACGTTCAAAGCCGAAGCGTCACAGCCCCAACCGCTAGACGGGCAATGGCTGTTTGCTACCCGTGGCCCCGATACGGGACAGGAACGCCGGGGAGGTCAAAATACCCGTAAAACCCTTAAATTTTTGCTTGGCGAACGTTTTCAATGGATCGCTTACGATACCGACGGCTTTCTATTCAAAGGAACCGGCGGAGGGCATTACACCGCCGTGGACGGAAAATATACAGAACAGATCCAGTATTTCTCCAGAGACAATTCGCGAGTGGGTGCCTCACTGATGTTCGACTATGAACTGAAAGGAGACGATTGGCACCATCGCGGAAAAAATAGCAAAGGCAAACCCATGTACGAGCTATGGAGCAGACGCTTGCTAACGGAGTAATGGGAACATCCATTTTAATTAATAGTACAACCAAAAATAGTTTAAACTAGAATTACCTTCTTTCCTAATTTTCAGTACACCTTACTTTCCTTCCAATTGGTATGCTCCCCTGATACACTATTTTTTCATTTTCACCTGATACGTATTCAATCCCGTAAAAAACCCAGGTTGTGACCCAACGGCCCCTTTAAAACCCCTCTTTGGGGCTTGGGCCCGCTCCCCATACTTATAAACATACAAAACACCTTACAATGGATCCACGAGCGCACACACCCGAAAGCATGCAGAACGACATCGAAACGCACAGGCCCTAGCCTGAACTTTTCTGCTTCCATTGGTCTTACCTAAATCAAAGTCTAGGCTTATTTTTATCAAATTATCAAAAGATTAGAGCTCCTAAGTACCTTGTACAAGTCAATACCCAAAATGATATGCTGCTTCCAAAAACGGTTTCGTGGCTTCATCCCCGTTAGTATGCAACTCCTTAATTACCCCACCAAGTACCATTTTTTTATTCGAAAGCTTTTCAGTACCACGTACATGTGCAATTAAAAAAGTGTGTGCCGACCCCTCTTCTTCGAGTTCATAAACGTGGTATTCGTCCTTTATTGGGGTCATTGCGAAAATTGTCGTGCTGCCCGAATTTTTCGGAAAAAGAACGGTTCCATCAAAATCAGCAGTATTTTCTAACAACTTAGGGAATCCTGTCATTATAACATTTGATGCTGTTTGTGCCTTCATAATAGCTACAGATGGATTTAATTCTTGAGGTTTATACTTCTGGTAGGTGTGCATTAAATCACCATCTAACTTTGAAAACACCACTGTTTTTTCCGAGTCGGTTAATTTCCAGATCGACATTTGAAGAAAAAGGATCATTTGCTGTTCCCTTTTTGATAGTCCCCCGGCCCCTTCCAATTCAGCTTGATTGATTATTCCGTCATTTTTTTTAATTTTCGAACTATAAAACCTCCCTCCATTGTCAAGAGATGCTAAAGCTTGGTCAACACTTCTATATGGCTCAATTTTCTTCATTGTACTATCTTTTTAGATGTTAATAAATACTTTCGTTATTGCTTAAAAAAGGAGTCTTTCGAGCCATAGACGCTATAATGGGTGCCGTTGGTTTCATAAAAATATTTCATAGTCCTATTTCCGAAGCGGCATATGCACTTGTTCCCCCATGGGCATGGCTTGGCATTGATAATGGATGCTAACACCACCGGTCGTGTACCGCAGCTCTAGATAATGCCAGCTATCATTCCCTGATGAAAGGCATTGGCCGGCGTCTGTATATTTGGCATAATCAAGATGGTTCCTTATTCTATGTAGAGAAAAAGAGCATATACCCCTAATAGCATCTTGAACGATTTGTGAATATCTAAAAAAAATATGTGTTTCTTGTAAAATATATCTCAGAACGAAAACCTTGCGGGCTTCAAAACACACGGGCATTTGAATTACCTTGGAATATCATTGAAAGCTTTTATACTAGCAGAAATAATACTATTAGCGCTGCTTTTTAAGCTTTTAACCCCAAGTCGAAAAATTAAAATTCCCAAAGCAAGGGCCAACACCAAAACCACTAGCTTCGATTTCAAATCTTCCTGAAAAATACAGAGCAACCCGCAGAAAACACCTCCAAAAATCGACATGGTCAGCAAACCATATAAATCTGTCTGAAAGATAATTTCAAATTCTGTTTCAGATTTTTTGGTTGTTCGAATCGTACCTGACCTTAAAATCTTCATCCCTTCCAGTTCATTCTCCCCCGAATGGGTCGTAAAGCCCGTAAGCGTGCTAAAATGGATTTCGCCATTTTTAACTTCTGAGCGTATTTTTCTGGCTTTTAAGACCTGTTGTATCTGGTGGTTAATGGCCTTTACACCAGCTCCAATTTTTTCGGATGTCATTACTGTTTTTGTTTCTTTTAGTTTCAAAATAATTTGATTTCTGACGTTAATAAGAGCCCATGTGAATTAAAATTTTTTGGTTAAACATATCCATATCCCCGGCGCTCGTCTTCGACGAATCATCAAATATCAGCAAATACTAAATAGCCGTTTGGTCATAGAACTATAAACCACATTGATTACGCTGTAGTTTATACTTTTTTGCTCGATAATCGAGATTTAGAATGTTCCGACGCCTATACGACGAGTGTTCAGACAGGCTTGCGTCGAAATCAATGTTGAATTTCCTTTTAATGCCTCGTGGGCTCGCCCCGAGGTAGTTTACCCGGTACAGTACTAGCGTAACACTAGCGATTCGCTTTGCTCATGCTAGCAGGGAATATACGGTTCGTTTTTTTGAACTTGTTCAATAGTCTCACTTATACCAGCACTGCTAGAAGGATGTGCTTACTCCCTAGAAGCAGATAATTGTCTTCAGAATAGGAAACAAAAACTGGGCTACAACTTAATTCGGAGGTTGATTGAAACGTTTATACGACTCAAACTTTCGGAATTTCCAAATTCTTGTTTAACATTAATGGTTCTCGTAGTTCCCGATTCCTCTAGCTCCACCTTGTTCAAAAAACCTAGAATAACCGAGGTGGAGAAACCTAATGAAACACTTTTGCTTACACCAAATTCGTATCCTAGATTAGAAATATACCCTATTGTACTCCCCGTTGTCGAGCTGGTGCGCAGCCCCGCGCGTTCTTCTTCTCTAAAACCCATGTATCCAATTGCCAAGCTAGAGACGAAGGCGTTTCGTTGATTAGCTGATAAAATTCTCGCTGCCACCGATGGGCCTATAAAGCTGATTTTAATCTCATTGGCCAACCCTTGTTCAACTGTTCCATCTGAAAAATCTGTTTCTATCCTATCGGTGCTCTCCGAGCTTTGAAAAATATTAAAATTTACACCAAAGCCAATGCCCTCACTTACAAAATAATGCCCATGAAGCCCCCAATGAAATCCAGACCTAAGTTTATTGACATAGTTCCTCACCACAGGGTCCAAGCCATTGGGAGGCCTCCCTAGTCTGTAGCCATAACCCGCCTCCAAATTAAAAATCCATCTTTGCCCCTGATATTCAAATACGCTTTTATGATCTTCCGATACCGCTGCCACCTCAAAAAAGTCTTTTTGGAAACTAGTTACTTGGTTGCGAAGTAATAAAGTGCTTCGTGTTTCCCCGTTTTTCACAAAATAAAAATAGAGGGCATTTTTCTTTTCCTTATAGATTCTGGCGTTTATAGAATCATTGGTTTTTGTTACGATTAAATCCTGGGCATTTGACTGCATCAGACCACAAAGAGCTAATGCCAACAAAACTATTTTTTGCATGAACGGTACTTTTAGAAGTTTACTATTTTCAATTTTCGGGGCTGTTCCGGGCTTCAAAACCATCATATTCGGCCTTGCCGGTTCGATAATCAATCAGTTCCAACCTAGGGCGGCCCACAACCACCCCCCACTTCATACTGCATCTTAAAAAGTAACTTTTTCCGTGTATGATATCGATGGGCACTTCGGCCTTTGATTCCGTTTTGGCCCAAAGCACGTTCAGTCCTTCCTTTTTGATTCGAATTACATCCTTGAAATCATTTTTTACCCGGCACAGGGTTGAATCTCCAAGATTTAGATTATATCCTATAAAAACCCCCGAACCGGAATAGCGGTATACATATAAAAGGGCATAGTCAACATCCTTCAAAATAGGCTCTTCATATTGCTTGGCCAAGGAGCTGGTATCCTTGAGATGGTAGAACACCACTTTCATTCGGTGACAAGTACTTCCCAATGCTCTAGGGGTTTTGTGTTCAAATATTTTCACAATATTGGCCCCATTTTGACGCGCCTGTAGTTTAGCCTGCTCCAATACCATTTCATAGGTACACTTGGTGGTAAAGCCCGTGTCTTTAATAGATAGTTTTCCCACTGCTTTTGCCCCTTTCGGGATTTTCCCATCAATTTGTATTACATATACTTCGCTGTTATAGGCCAACGCGGGTTTTTTGTTTACAATAACGGCATTTAATTTAGGGCTGCAACTTCCTAATACCAGTAGGGAAACTAGTAGCAAAAAAATAGGTTTTTTCATGTTTGATTTAAAGTTTGGATTTTTTGAATGCTATGTTGATCATCTAACCTCTCAAAGAAAATCATTTTAGACCGTTACTAAATAAGCTCATTACTAGCGCGGCCGGTATGTTTTTCCAATCTGCAAAAATAAGGCTTGAAACTGCAATAATTTTGCAGTCTGCCATTTAATTGGTCTGGTTGTCATTCATTAGCAGTTCCTTAATTTCCTTATCAACCCAAATCATATTTTATTTGGTATGGTATTTTCTGAATAAAAAAGAGCTATTTTTTCAGTTCCTGTTTTAATTTTCGCATCATTTTCTTCAAATTCTATCCCGTAGCGGCCAAAAAGGCGTTCGTTTGTGGTGTTTTCTTCCCATGAAGATAGTTCTGTCCCATCCTGAAATCGGTTTTCAAGTGCCCTATACGGGTTCAATGGCGTTGATAATCAGTTCCTTTACCGTTGCGATAAGGCCTGGCATGTTGCCGAACTCATATTGCGTAAGAGTTGTCTTGTTCTCCCATACGCTTCCGAAAATGGATGAAATAGCTCGGGTCTCACGGAAAACGTTGTTTGAAGTGTGCTTCGCCACAGAAGTATTGTATGTAAGAATCCCTGGTGCAAGCTTCGCAAAAGGTCTTGTCCCTCAGATCGTAAATCCGCTTGAGTATCAGACTGCCGGCCATTCAACGGATCGGCATCTAGGGCTGGCCTGTATTTGAATAGTATTGTTTGAATTCCAATGTGAAATAACCCCAGTCGATGTCATTGGCCAAAAGTACCAGATCGTAGCCCATATCGATGAAATCGAACAGTAAGGACGAAAACTGTTTCTGGTAAGATGATCTTCCTATCATACATTGCTAGCCTTACACATAATGTTAAGCATTAGCCTGCAATTAAGATTTCACAGGTCAGCTTTTTTTTAACATTATAATACAGATAATCAATAGATTGAAAATAAACTAAGGCTTAACTATTTATTCTTAAAATTTATAAAACATCCCCGAGTACCCTTTGACAACAATAAGGCGGAAAGGGATCTGAGGATGATCAAGGTAAAAAAAGGTATCTGGTAGTTTCAGGTCACAGACCCATGCACAATACCTTTCAACCATTGGGTGATACATCGCTACGGTCAAAAAAAGTGAAGGAAAAGTGCTTTATAACATTCATAAGGCCTTTCTTCAAAATCCTTACCGCCATACCAGCAACTAAGGAGTGAACTGCTAGCCCAAAGTCGGTGAGCATTAAATCTCAATTATCGGGTAAGTGGCAATAAAATGATACATAAATTCGATACTTTACGCTTTTAGGGAGCTATTTGGGGAAAGAAATAATACGACCTTCCACACTGTCTTGAAAAAAGGAATGCTTTTAGAAACCTTCGTCTTTAGCGGCTCGTTTTAAATTTTGTAGCGACCCAAAAACAGGTGGTTTTTCGAATCAATTCAACGATGCCCATGCGGTTGAAAAAGAAGGTTAGCAATTATAGGTATTTTCCAGTATCATACTTATCGCATTTTTAATTCTTTTCATCCCTTCTGAAGTATTTATATCTATTTCGCAGAAAAGTGTATCGGTTGATTTAGCATGTAAAACCATATAGTAAATACCTGCAACCAATAAACCGGCCACCGCTCTCAAATCAATATTTTTATCTTTTAACTCTATATCCGATAACTCGAAAAACTTAGAACCCAAACGTTCTCTATCCTCGCAAACTTCGTACATAATTTTTGTTTTCTTGCTTATTTCCCATAAAATAATTTTCTGCATTTCGGAATTACCATAAAAATAATCAAGTTGATTTTGTAGCAATGTATTTAGTATCTCTTGGGTATTTTCACCTTTATTATCCGCTATCAAATTGCCGGCGTCTCCTGCAGCTGCCATCCAATAGTCCTGACCTCTAACATAGGTTTCTATTAGATCATCGACTGAATCAAAATATATGGTTATCAGGCGCCTACTCAGGCCGGCTGCTTTTGCAATATTGGTTGCGCTCAAACCGGTATATCCTTTGGATTTTATCACCGTTCCAACGGCCTTTATCAATTTTTGAGTAGAACGTGCCTTATCGTTTATCTCTCCTTGATATCTTTTTTTAGCCATTTCAGCGTTTTGCATCAAACATATGGTTTTTTTACAAAAATTCACAAAATGCTTAACTAAGTTTAATAGAACTCATTTAATCTTTTTGTTTGGAACCGAAAAAATTGGCTTTTGTGCCCTTATGAAGTCAGTTTTTAAAAGCAAAGCGGGGCTACGGTTATAAAAAATAGCAAAATAAGGGTGCAAAATGTGATTTTTGCAAGTAAAAAAAAGTTTAAACGAGTTCATAAATAAACTGGTTAGCCCAATAGCAGATTGCGTAAAAACGGCTAACATGCTCATTTAGAAATTTTGAGTTTTTTATCTACATATTCAAAAGCATTCAGAACCCTATCAAGATGTTCACGAGTATGGGTTGCCATCAAACTTGTTCTAATTCTTGCATCTTTTCGAGATACACCAGGGTAAACTATTGCATTCGCATAGACCCCGGCTTCAAAAAGCAATCTCGCAACGTCTCCTGTTTTGTGGGCGTCACCAATTTTTATTGGAATTATTGGAGAGGATGTACTTCCGATATCAAATTTCATATCTTCCAATCCCTTTTTATAATAGGTTACATTTTCGGCAAGCCTTGCACGCCATATAGGTTCTTCATCAATTAAGTCTATAGCAGTGAGTAAACCAGCTGTTGCGGGAGTTGAGGTAGAGGAAAAAACTTGTTGCCGCGATTGATATTTAAGGTAATTGGCAACTTCTGGCCTAGATATTACGAATCCGCCAATATGACCAAATGCTTTGCTCAACGTACCGGATATGATATCAACTTTATCCAGCAAATCGAATATTTCAATTGCCCCTCTTCCTGTTTTGCCCAAAACACCTATGCCGTGTGCATCATCAACCATTAAAAAAGCGCCATACTGCTTGGTCAACTCGTAAATCTCTTTCATTTTAGCAAGGTCACCGTTTTGGGAGTATACTCCATCAATTACAACCAGTCTTGTCTGATATTTAGCTTGTGTTTCCGATAAATATCGCTCTAAATAGGATATACTATTATGGGGAAACCTTTTAACGTTCGTTTCTAAAAGGCCTTCATAAACACTTGCATGAACAGCCATATCCACTATTGCACAGTCTTTATTTTTGAGCATTGCCAAAAGTGTAGCACTATTTGCCGAGTAACCGGTAGTGTAAATGGTTGAAGAACCAACTGGCCTATTAAAAAAGGAGGATAGCTTATCCTCCAAGCTTGAGTGGTACTCATGATGACCGCCAATTAGTGGTGAGGCTCCGGAACCAGTTCCGTATTTATCTATCCCAGCAATGGTAGCAGCCTTGACTTTGGGGTGTTGTGTAAAATTCAGATAATCATTGGATACCAGGCTTATGCAAGGTTGGGGAGTTTTCTGAAAAGTAGCACTTACCAATACTTCGGGCCCACAACCATCGTGCGTCACAAAACGATAATTCATATGACCGCTTACTTGCATGTAGGTGGTAAAATCTTTAAAAACTTCGGCTCTTTCAAAAGAGTTCAAATGCGGGATGTTTTCGAAATTCTTAAAACTAGCCTTCTTAAAATCTATATTGTGTGATATCGCCATTGGTAAAATAATCAGGGTTTACTAAAGCTAGTAAATTTTCCCGAACACGGGATAAATTAACATTATATAGCCCAATGAATAAGAAAAATTTAACATTATAAATTTTCCCGCTAATGGGAAAATTAACTACTTTAGCTGCAAATACCCTACCACTTCAAATTAGGATTAGAAGTTTTTGACTCACAATCAAAGGCCAAAATAGATGGTCTTGCAATTAGGTTCAACAGAACGTTTGTAGTCTAGACTTTACCATTACCGCATTCTTTAAATACCGTCCCGGACATTCTAAGCTGAGCAAATTTAATAGCATGGCTTATTGTATGTTCTCCCTCAAGAGTTCAGATTTTCAGATCTTGGGTATAGCAAAAAGAAACGAATCATTCGTCGGAAAAGCCGAAACAGCGACTTTAAATACTGAAAGTAGGCATCAATGTAAATTATATTCTTATGGAAGCTTTAAAATTGAAGGTTTGGCAACCTAAAATCCAAAAAAATTCTGGTTTAAAAGTAGTGAATTCCGCCTATGAAGGAACGTCACCTTATCTAACAGAATCTAGAGTGTGTAGCATCTGCGGACCTAGTTCCGACGTAATCTCGATGTAGGCATTTCATTAACAAGCCCCTAGAAATAGGGGCTTCTAAACCCTAAATTATGCAAATTATATTCAATTCTGCCCATGGAGCAGTACATTTGAGAATTCCTTCTTACGAACTGAGCATTGTCGAAATCTGTAAACTCCATGACCTTCCCTTTCAATCTTTGGCTTTTTATCTCAAAGAAGAAGATGGCAAACTTAGTATCCTAAAAAACATTTATACGGATTCCCTGCTTACCTTAAAGCAAAAAGGCGCCAACACGATAGTCTTTCAACCAAATAGAAACATCAACTTTTCTAGAATATTGAAAAAAAATATCGCTATTGAACCTGTTACCAGTGCGTTCAGCAGCCAATATACATTTCAATCGGAAAAATTCGATACCATAATCGATGTTGAATATAATCCGGAAAAATGCTTTGATTACATCTTTAAAGCGGTTAGCTCATTCATATCGGAGGTAGCGCTCGATGATCGAAAATTAGTAGTAGGCATTAGCGGAGGAGGAGATTCAAACACTCTTTTGAAAAGCTTGGTAAATAATCCTAAAATAAAGAAACAGCAAATAGTTGCGGTTATGTGTACCGGTTTAAACGTATGGGACTCCGCCAAGGATAGGGCCCTACATATTTGTAAAGAAGTTGGTGTGGACTTAATTTTTGTTGATAGTGAGGAGATATGTAATATTATCGGAAAACAAAAATCGGATAATTGGGATGAAGCGTTTTTTGATGTATTTGAAGATAGCGATATTGATGCTTTGGGCACCTTGATCGTCAGAAAGGTTTTAAATCACTACGCACTAAAATACAACGCTCAGGCAATGATAACCGGTTTGAATTTAGAAGATTTGTTAGCGGAGTCATTCTTTCAGATTACCAAAAAAAAACTGCCGCTTCCCTTTCCTGTTAGAGACATAGACAATACTAGCTTGTGGTTTCCGCTGTATGAGGTTCCGAAAAAAATATTGGACGGGTGCTATCCAAAGTTTTCACTTGAGAACTATGAACAAAGAAACCCTGACAAGCTTGTCAACCGGGCAGTTCCCTACTTTTTTGCTCAAATGTCAGCGTCAATACTACCAGGTTATGAATTTGATTTATTAAATGGTTTTAAAGAACTATCAAAAACAAATACAGAACCTTTTATCTTTGATAAAGATTTAGGCTTTAGTGTAACCGAACCTCTGAGTAAAGAGCTGAAAGGCAAATGGAAATATTTCACGGTTTGCTGATAGAAATAAAGAGATTGACAAAAAGATACGAAATAGCTAAAGAGCTGGCCGTTGAATTTATACTGCAAAACTACCCGACTACCATAGGGATCGTTGTGGGCGGCAGCGTAGTACGCAATGAGGGTGACAAGAATAGTGATTTAGATATATATGTTGTTCACAGCGATAATTTTAGACAAAGAGTAACAAAGTTTTTTAATGGAGTTCCATGCGATATATTCATTAATACTATGTTTCATATCAAAAACTACTTTATTGAAGAACATAAAAGTAACAGACCCGTTACAGCAGATATGATTTCAACCGGCACCATTGTTTATGGAGTAGAAAATCAAGACATGATCCATTTACTTGACAGCGCCAAAACCGAGGCAAAATCAGTTTTAGTTTTAGCATTAGAAGAAACACAAAGAAGAAAATACGAGCTATCAACTCTTCTCGAAGATGTTGAAGATGTGCTGGAAAACAATGTAGAATTGGCAGATTATATACTTCAAAATTTAATGATTAAAACTATTGATTTTGCTTTTTTATATCTAAAGACCCCCTTGCCAAGGGCTAAAAATCGATTAAAAGTTTTGGCGACCGCCGATGCTGAAATAGGTAAAAGAGTTTATGGGTTTTATGGCACTAAAAGCGTTTCAAAGCAATATAATATTTGTAAAGAACTAATTATTTTGTTACTAAAGCCTGAAAAATATAGTGGCTTGGAATGGATAACCAAAAGGGAATACTTAGAATAACGGTTCAACTGAACCGTGGTTTTTAAAAGCAGTACCATGCGTACCCAAAATTCGGTTGAACCCCTTATAGAAGTACCCATTATAGCCTTTCTAGTTCCACAGCCATACCATGAATAGCAATTCTTGGGTTGTTTTGGCCAGCATGTCCATTTACTGAATGATTCCCTATTACCCTTTATATTGCAACTTATCCGCGGGTCGGTAATGACATTGTTAAAAATTAGGTCGGGTCAAATTCTTGAGAAAACCATTGAATGATACACTACAGCCCCAAGTTGTGGTGTAAACTTACCTTTCAACTATTTACCGTATCATTTAAAATGAAGTAAACTTAAAAAGTAGCCTCACCAGGAATCGAACCTGGATCTAAAGTTTAGGAAACTTCTATTCTATCCGTTGAACTATGAGGCTGTTTATAGAATGGGGGCAAAAATAAAATTTTTTCGGGAAACTTTCGTCTTTAAAAACGCTTTAAAGCCCCTTTAAATAATCAAAACTGCGTTTG
>CALLVX010000050.1 GCA_938010765.1 uncultured Flavobacteriaceae bacterium
CATCGATGATTACAATGGAGGTGATGGTGACGAACCCTACAAAGGCCCTCTTACCGAAACCAATTACCTCTATTCAGAAGACCTTCGCTCCTCTTTTTTGGAAGAACAAATTGTGGAACTGAATGAAGAAATTGCAGAACTCAAAGAAATCATTGCCAACGGGCAGGCAAACGAGGCAACCGAAGAACGTTTGGAAGAAGCGGAAGCGGAGAAGGAAACAAACACTTTGGAGATAGATGCCATCGCCTCCTATCGGGAGCAGGTATTTAAAATTACTCCGATGCCACCAAGACCACCGTGTCCTAAACCTCGTAATTGTAATGACTGGCTAAATTTAGAACTAGTTACTCCGCCGGTGATTTTTGAGAATTTTCAAATGATTATCTATTCGGCAAATCAGGAAGTAATCGCAGAGACCAGTGGAGATTTACAGGCCTTGGAAGGCTCCGACGGACTCTTAAATTCCATTTATCTAAAATGGGGCGTGCAAGACTATAAAGGAGAAATCTTCGTGAAAACCATTGCAAAAGACCAAAATGGTTTACCAATAGAGTCTATCATCACTTCCATTATAAACTAATCGATTACGGACAATATTATAAAATACCTCCCGAATAAGGAGGTATTTTTTGTTTGATACTTGCGCACTAGTCTTATGAACTCTTGAATAATACGGTTTCACTACATTACGGTCGAGAGGTTTTTGTATTTTCGGGTGGTCATAATAGTTAAGAATGCTAAAAAAATCTATAGTTCTTTTTTTCGCAGTAGTTTCCACTTCTTTTTATGCGCAAGAGTATGACGAACGCATGAACGGACTTCAGACCGAGGCTTTCAATTATTTTTATAGTAATAAAGATTCCACTTATTATTATCATGATCAAATGTATTCGCTAGCTACGAAAGCAAGGAATAACGTTGATGCAATAGACATTCTAAATAGCCTTTGTCAATCTGCCGGATATCATTATGACATTGAAAAAATACGAGCTACGCTGCCCATCATAGATTCGTTAGTACGGACTAGCAAGAATATACTCGACACCCTAACTGACCAAGGAAGTTCCCAGAAAAACTATTTACTATACAACAAGGGCAATTATTATCATAAATTGGAAGATTACGAAAAATCCCAGTCCTATTTTGATGCAATAATTGACAATATCATTAGTCATCAGGGCTATCAAACCAGGCCAGGGGATATCGATTTTTTATCTACTTGCTACAGTTTTATTGCCCAAATGAATACAAGTCAACATCGATTTCAAGATGCAGGGGAATATTATTATAAAAACATACGCCTACATCAAGAAACCCGTCCAGAAGACATCGCTGGCCTTCACCGAATATATAATCTATACGCAGGTTCTTTGTATGATCAAAAGAAATTGAGAGAGGCCAAAAATTATTGGTTGACCACTTTAAATTATGGAGAATTACATCCAGTTTTAACTGGTCGGAATAGCATTGTGACTACGAGCTTAATGCTGTCTATGGCATATAAGGAACTAGGCAAAACAGATAGTGCCAATTTTTACCTAGACAAATTCAACAAATACAAAATACCCGATGATCCTTTTGCCTATCGCTACTACACTGCCAAGGCAACGATACTACAAAGCAAAAAGAAATACGACGAAGCTATTAGTGCTTTTAACGAAGCCGTACGGCTCGCACCCAACAGCCAAAAACCGGATATACTCCAAAAATTGGGTGACCTGCATGCTCAAAACGAAGCCCCTGCCAAAGCCCTTGATTACTATCAAATGGCGTTGAATGCATTGGCTTCCGATTTTGATTCCAAAGAGTATGCAAAAAACCCTGACCCGGGCCAAACAACGCAAAAGCAAGTACTGCTTGGTCTACTAAAAGCAAAAGCCAACGCCCTAAATGCCTTAGGTGGCACTGAAAAAAAAATATTGGTGCATGAGGCCGTTGCCATGGCGGTGCGTACCTTGGATTCTTTAAAGCCAACCTTTAAGAACGAAAAAGACAAAACCTTTCTAATTGAAAACGCTTTCCCTGCTTTTGAAACAGGCTTGGAAGCCCTCTTTGCCCTATACAGTGATTCGAAGAACCCCACCGATATTTCCAACGCATTCTATCTTTTTGAAAAAAGCAAAGGAGTTGTCTTGTTAGAAGCACTTTTAAGCGCCAGGGCGCAAACCTTTTCTCAGGTACCCACCCAATTGTTGGAAGATGAAAAAGAGTTGAAATCAAAAATAGCCATCAATGAAAAACGCATCGATCAGGGTTCCGATAACACCAGTGCTCTTCAAGATAAATTGTTCGATCTAAAAAATAGGTACCGCAAGCTATTGGAAACCCTAGAAAATGACTATCGGCCCTATTACAATTTAAAGTACAATACAGCGGTACAAAGTTTAGCTGATTTTAAGGCCAACCTATTACCGGGTGAATTGGTTGCCTCATACTTTTATGGAAACAGGGCCATTTATGTCATCGGTATTACAACAGAAAACACCAGCTTTCATAAAGTGGCCATTACTCCCTCTCTTACCGATAAGATCGTCATGATACGCAGCATGGCCCAAGACCCAAAATCAGATATGGGACAATTAGCACAATACGGATACGACTTGTACACTACTTTGTTACAGCCACTGATTCAAAACAA
>CALLVX010000051.1 GCA_938010765.1 uncultured Flavobacteriaceae bacterium
GGAACTTTTACAGAGTTTAAGTTGGATGCAAGTATGAAAAAAGTTTATGCTTACTTAGGATATTAATTATGGAATTTACTATTAAAGAAATTAGGTCGAGCGAAGTCGATGTTTTGATACACGGCACAAAAGAAACGGTAATTTTCGAAAAAGGAGAGGAATTGGAATCTTTGGAATATTCAGGTGTTTACGCTATGAATGGATATGTTGATGATGTTTTAAAATATGGAGCATACGGAACCTATGAATACGGAAGCGATGATTTTTTGGATTTTGAGGATGTAGAGCTGGTATAACAGTAAAAGAACTATTGAGATGAAATTTGAAAACATAAAAGTAGGCGATACGGTTTACATTGAAAAAACTATTAAGTACTCATGGAATAGAGGTGAAACTTTTTTTATTCCCGCAAAAGTTAAAAGAATTACTAACACACAGTTTGTTACCGAAGGCGGGGAAAGGTTTAAAAAAGATGGTCGGGGAATAGGTGGTGTAAAATATAGGGTAGCTTATAATATTGGTGATTCCTATGGGTGGGGAAATAAAAAAACTGTAAAAGATCAGTCAGTGGAAATGAAATTGTTTGAGGAAAAAATACGCTTAGAGAGATTCCTTTCACAAGAAATAGAATCAATCAAGGTGAATATAAACTCCGACCTAACTTTGGCAGACCTGAAAACCGTCAGGAAAACAGTTTCAAGATTAAAGGCGCAGTTAACCCCTCAATAGGTAATCAAACAAAATAACGGTGTGTGCGCGTTGGTTGCGCTATAATGAAGAGTGAAGTACAAATTTTTCTAAAAATTAATAATAAAGCCATTGATCATGGAATTTATTATTATCTAAGAAGGTTCGAAACCTTACACACCGACTAAAAAACAAAATACAAGTGATTTCCTGGAAACCCTTGTGAATTAGGTAATCAAACAAAACAATAAAGATGAGACTTGATTTAATCAAAGAAGCATTAAGCTACGATATTCCTGACGAAGCTAAAGAGATGCTTATATTGAGAGCTTTGGCGAAAGACGAAAACGTTATACCAAAGGTTTTGAAAATCCTTGAAATCGAGCGAGAAGAAAAGGCTACACTAACCAAGGAAATGAACGTAGAGCTTTCAAGGGCGCATGTTTATATTGACCAGCACGAAATAAAGCACAAGATAGGAGGCGCGGACAAGGGCTTTATAATCGACAAGATTTCTAAGTTTTACATAAAATACAAAGGGGTAATATCACACTCTTTTAACCGATTCAATTAAAACAATAAAATATGGATATAAGAGAAAAAATTACAGTAATTACTTCATGGTTGCAAGATGTACCGAATCGATCGAAAGAAGCCCGAAAGTTTATGGAAGAATTAGCTAATGAAAACTCGAAGCTTTCAATGGAATTAGAATCTAAAGATAAATTTTTGCCCGCAACTGATGTTGTCCGCAGATTGAAGATAATAAAATGTAAGCACCCTGATTACTGGTACAAACATTTTATAGGTCATGAATTTGAAATTAAAGGACATAATTCTAATTCTTACGATGTTGTTAGGGAATATGATGGATTCTGGTATGTTCACGGAATGGACGTAGAGATTTGTCAATAACAATTATATAGCATTGATAGGCGAACAATAAACTAGTATAGGTATGGAAGAAGAAAAAATAAGAAAAGCAACTTACTACCTTGCAAAATATCTTTCTTTGTCAAACGCTGCTGAATTTATAAGAAGTCATGGGGAGGAAGGGCATTCTTTTTTTAATGATGAATTAAACGAATCTTACTTAAAAAGTAACGGAATTTTATACCAACAACTAGAAAAAAGAAGTTTAAAGTACCTTAAAAAATACAAAGAAATAGGTGTAGAAATTGATTCGCAAGTTGACTTGGAGTAATAATCACTCAAAATCCAAGATATAGCAAACACCTAAATCGTTAGCGGCCTTGATTACGTTTTCCGCATCTTTTCCCTGGACTAAGACTTTTCCCGTCTCTATGTTCAGGGCTTTTATTTTGGTGAATGTTCTGCTCATTTTTAGTATTTAAAAAGCCCCATAGTTAAATGAGGCTTAAATCCGCAAGACGCGACAAGTATCTTGAAATGCCGCGCTTCGATCTCATTCCTCCAATAGGTAGGATGAGCATATTTTTAATTAGAATCCGTATCTCTTTTCATAATCTAAAAATTTTAAAAAATCCCCTGCCAATAACAACAGGGGATAATTAATCAAACAACTAACCAAACTTGGTTAAATGTACGGATAATTCGGCACAATTTCGGCACAAAACATAAAAAAACCCCCTAAAAATAGGAGGTGTAGTGACCCTGACAAGATTCGAACTTGTAACCTTCTGATTCGTAGTCAGATGCGCTATCCAGTTGCGCCACAGGGCCATTGTTACGAAATTGGTGCCTTCTGATTCGTGTTCAGATGCGCTATTCTCCCGATACTTCGGGGGCGCCACAGGGCCAAAAAAAAGAAGGTGTTTCACTAGTATGCACCTCCTGTGCCGAATCGGATGCATTCAAATAGAGTACTCTGGGAGTGCTATAAATGCTTTTGTTTCCGTTTAACGGGCTGCAAATATATTTCTTTTTACTTTTAGGACAAAATTACTAGAACAAAAGAAATGCATTTTAAAACCTACATACGTGATATTGCCGATTTTCCTTCACCAGGAGTGCTGTTTAAAGATATTACGCCCCTTTTACAAGATGGTACGGCACTACAAGAAGCCAGTAAGGCCCTAGTAGCGTTGGTAGGTGATCAGGCGGTCGATAAAGTGGTTGGGATAGAGGCGCGTGGTTTCTTTTTCGGTACCCAATTGGCTACCCAATTAAATGCCGGCTTTGTACCGGTACGTAAATTGGGGAAACTACCAGCCGAAAAGATTTCTGAGACCTATGCGCTTGAGTATGGTACCGATACCTTGGAAATACACAAAGACAGTATTGTACGCGGGGATCGGGTGTTGATACATGATGATGTGCTGGCCACTGGGGGCACCGCAAAGGCGGTATGCCAGCTAATTGAGCGTTTGGGTGGGGAGATTGTGCAATGTAATTTTTTGATCGAACTCGATTTTCTAGAGGGAAACAAAAAACTGAACGGCTATCCTATTCAGTCGCTACTGCATTATTAGTCCAACGCCCGCGCTGTCACGTAATACCGCCATCCAATGAGGGCCAATTGCACCTTCGACGCCTTTGCAAGATCTAAGCGTTTTTTTGTATACGAGGGGAGAAGTAGCTTGTTTGCCTTGGCCAGAAATTTAAATATTGCTTTTTTCACTTGGCCAATGTAGTGAAAAATATAAAAACCCGGTTTCCCTGGAAACCGGGTTTTCCAAGAAAGGAGTCATTCCCCTTTCTTTTCCATCATTCCTTTTGCAAGGTCGGCCCCGATAAGGGACTGCAGCAGGTTGGTGTCTGCGTTCTTATTACTGCCGCCCTCTAGATTTCTGGTAATCGCAGCTCTTTCAACTCCCGGGCGACCCCTACAGAGGTCTTAAACTCCCATTCTGCCCGCTCTTGAGGGGTGAGTCCGGCGCTCACCAGCTTTGCATTCTGATAGGCTTCTGCATCAGCCGACACTTTTTTACTGAGTGCCTTGAATTTTTCTACCTCGAATTGCTTCTTTTCCTTTACCAGGTTGTACTCGGCCACTTTGGCTTCGGTCTCTGCCGCAATGGTCTGCTGTATCTGTTCTTTCTCCAAGCGAGCCCTTTCGGTCGCCTTTTCGGCCTCTCCTTTCGCTTTTTCTTTCTGGGCGCGATAAAACTGACGTTCGGCCTGTTGTTTTTCAAGTTGTGTCTGCGCTACCTCTTCCTTTTGAAGTTGTAGTCGATTGTCGAAGGTTTCTTCCCAATCGATTTCGGTAACCACCGCTTGCACCACGGTTAAACCGTAGGCTTTTAGAGAGTTTCCTTTTTCACGAACGGGCGCACCATCTACCATTTGAATTCGGAAACGTTTTTGTTTGCTTTCGCGGTTTACCACAGTTCGAATAACCGAACTGTCACCAATCACCTCTTTTTTCTCGTTACGCACATACTCTTCGAGCACATACATCCCATTTTCCAGTTGATCCTTAAAATACCTGTCAAAGTCAGAGGCTTGTCCAGAAATATAATCTTGTGCATCCATCAACTTACTGGTATTCTTAATAGACTGGTCAATGTTTGGGATGATGCGAGAACGGATCATATTGCGTTCGGTCTTATTACGGTCGGCTACCGATAAGAATTGGCCGTCATTTTCCGTATTAATACTAATGACAACGGAAGTGGCTATGCGCGCTTTTACCGCATCGCTGAAGGCCCAATACTTGGCCATATCCACATTGGCATAGGTGCTCTGTTCGCCAAGTTCTCCGTTACTGGTCGGAATCACGTATTTAATGGGCAGTTCAAACTGTATGGGAATTAAACGCCCCCACATTTTGGTATGAATACCTTGACGAAAAACGGCCTTCTGGCCGCCCCAGGGATATTGGACCGCGTAGGCAGTGCCTGGTTCGGCGTAAAAAAAGGCACCTGAAATAATACTTAACAGAAGGCCTGCTCCGATAATACGAAAGCTTCTGACCGGTGTAAACCAATCAAATAACTTGATGCTTTTTAAAAAGGGCTTTGCTACTATGGTCGCTAAGCCAATAAGAATAATAGATACTCCAATAAATGTTAGCATATGGTCGGGTTTTAAAGGTTAGACAATAGGAATGTTAAGACAATGTATATGAGATACTTTATAATAGTGATCATTTTATAGTTGTTTTGGGTTGAACAAAAGTTGTTTATAATCGATTATCCAAATAAGATATATCTAAAAGTCACATATTTCCTAACATATTTTCACTTATTAATGAATTTGAATACTATATTGTAACTAAAAAGATGATTGTAATTTTGCATTTATTAATTAGTCCTTCAAGTAAGTTTTAAATTGTAATAATAAATATCATTTATAGTTTCACTCTATAACAATTGAATGGGGCTTTTGTAACTTTTTTTAATTTTCAAGGGAGAAATTGTATCGAAAAATGTCATTTTTGGGGAATCTGATCTTTTGGTCTTTCATTTTTTGTCTCAAATAAGTCCCTTCCCTTTCGTCTTTTTAAATCGATTTCTTATTCTATATTTGCTGAAAGTTCCTATATACCGACCATGCAAAATCTTCTTTTTATTCTTTTAGGCCTTGTCCTTTTAATAGCCGGGGGTAATTGGCTGTTAAAGGCGGCGGTGGCACTATCCCTCAAGTTGAATATTCCAAAAATTGTGATTGGGATGACAGTGGTCTCTTTTGCGACTTCGGCTCCCGAACTCATTGTAAGCATCAAATCGGCCTTAAATGGTTTCCCTGATTTGGCATTGGGCAATGTTGTTGGCTCCAATATTGCGAATTTGGGACTTGTACTGGGCGTTACCGTGTTTCTTGGAAGTATAGAAGTGAACAAAAGTTTTTATAAGACCGATTGGCCCGTAATGATGTTGGCCTCTCTATTGTTTTTCTTCTTCATTTATTTCGACGGTGAATTGCAGCAATACGAGGGAATCATTATGGTAGTGGTGCTGTTCTTTTTTCTTGTGTACTTGCTACGTTTTCAAAAAACGGCGGTGGTCGACGAATCGCCGGAAGATGACATTCCCCTACCATTGTATAAGATTGTTTTGTTTTTAGGATTGGGAGGAACTGCCTTATGGGGTGGTTCGGAACTATTAATTGATGGAGCGGTTGGTTTGGCAACGGCCTATGGCGTTAGCGAGCGTGTCATTGCTGTAACAATAGTTTCGGTTGGTACGAGTATTCCCGAATTGGCCGCGTCGATAATTGCGGTCATCAAAAAGGAAAAAGCAATTTCACTAGGGAACTTAATCGGCTCTAATATCTTTAATATTTTGGCGGTTTTAGGCATTACTTCGATTATCACCCCAATCAGGGTTATGGATCAAGGCTTGTTAGAAAGTGATATCTTCTGGATGTTGGGAATCTCATTCCTGTTGCTTCCGCTGGTATTTGTTCCTAAAGGGCTCCGTCTTGGGTGGAGAGATGGTATAATTCTTGTGGGTTGTTATTTGGCGTTTGTGTATTTTACGATTGCTTAATAACTAACCCGTTTTTAACAATGTCCAACACCCTTTTTAGTGCGCTATTGTGGACGCTATGCTGTTTTATTTCTGCAAATGCCCAGGAAGAATTCATCAGAGGACAACTTTTGGATTCAAAAACTGGTGAGCCCATAGCCTTTGCTACCATTCGCATCAAAGGGTATGCTTTGGGAGTTGTTTCCAATATGGACGGAGGCTTCAAGGTGCCACAAAAGTTTCAAAGTTACAGTGACCAACTGGAAATTTCCAGCATGGGGTATCAAAAAATGGGGGTTCTTATTTCGAGTTTGTATAGATATGGGGTCAACACTATCAACCTAGTGCCACGAATCTTTGAGTTAAGTGAAGCGGTTGTTACTGCCAATAAAAAACGGCAACTTTCTGCTCGTGGTATTATTAGGCGAGCGCTAAGGGCCATTCCAAAGAACTTCCCCGTTAGTTCCTTTTCAATGGTAGGGTACTATCGAGATTATCAATTAAAAGATTCCGAGTACATTAATTTAAACGAAGCTATTTTAGAGATTTTTGATCCTGGCTTTGATGCAAGGGATCAAGAAAATTCTGAGACCCTCATTTACGAGTATCGGCAAAACAAAGATTTCAAGAAAGATACCATTGGCCAACAAGCATATAATTATAGGACTGGGAGAAAAATAATCGATAAAGACGTATTCCTTTATGATTACGGGGGCAATGAATTTATTATTTTAAGAATACACGACGCCATTAGAAACCACAGCGAGAATTCGTTCTCTTTTGTAAATCGTTTGCAGTACGATTTTTTAACCAATCATCACGGCTATAGAAAAGGGAAGGTGTCGTATTTGGATGACGAGGCACTGTATGTGGTGCATTTTGAAAAAAATACCAGAAGACACTATGCTGCTGGTACCTTGTTCATTGCCCGTCGCGATTTTGCAATTCACAAAATGGAGTATTCTGTTTATAACAAAGAACCGAATAAAGATAAAACGAAAGAAAAGGCTCGTACACAGCTGCCAATTTTATTTAAGGTGGTAACGGAATATCGCAAAACCAATGGTAAGATGTACCTGAACTACATCTCTTTCAACAACCGGTTCGAAACTCGTTTGTCACCTGAGTTGTATATAAAGGAAATGGGAGTGAACCCCTTGCAAAAAAACTTTGTTTTACGTTTTAGTGAAGAGTTAAGCGAAATTGGGGTTTTTGATAAGAACAATTACGCTTTTTTTTATAAACGAGAACCCATTGAAATTGAACGTATCGTATTATTCGGAAAGGAAGTATGGGTATTCCCTAAAATGAAGACCGAAGAAGATTTGAAACGGTTTGAAGAAATCTATATGTTTTCGAAAAGGCGTGAGCGAATCGGAAAGTTATTAAAATTCGAGGTCAAGAACTTATTGACGTCCGATGGGAACAAGTTGAACGAAGCCAAATCCGAAGTATACAATCAGTTCCGTGAGTTTTTCGTACAGCGGGTACGTCGCAGTAGCTTGATCCCAGTTGATAAACAATTTATGGATAAGGGACGGCCAATTTTTGAAGATCAGCCAATAGTACCTCCTGCTAATTTTGAAGAATATTGGATGAACACCCCACTTCAGAAAATAAAGGAATAAAAAAACCGCCTTGACGTGATTGACAGGGCGGTTTTCATTTTAACAACAATCGTGTAATTAAACGTCAGCTGTCTTCACTGTTTTCACAATTCGAGCTGCAATCTTATATGGATCACCGTTAGAGGCTGGTCTGCGGTCTTCCAACCATCCTTTCCAACCTTTTTCTACGGTAATGATAGGGATCCGAATAGAGGCTCCCCTGTCAGATACGCCATAACTAAAGTCATGTATAGAGGCTGTTTCGTGTAATCCCGTCAAACGCTGATCGTTAAATTCACCATACACAGCTATATGTTCTGCTGTTACAGGGCGGAATGCTTCACATATTTTCTCATATGTTTCTTGGGAACCACAGGTTCTTAGCGTTGTATTTGAGAAGTTTGCGTGCATTCCCGAACCGTTCCAGTCTCCTTTGACCGGTTTTGGGTGGTAGTCGATATACCATCCGTAACTTTCGGTCAAACGATCTAATAAATAACGTGCGATCCAAATTTCGTCCCCTGCTTTTTGGGCACCTTTGGCAAATAATTGAAATTCCCATTGGCCGCTTGCGACTTCCTGGTTGATTCCTTCAAAGTTCAAGCCAGCTGTGATGCAAAGGTCCGCATGCTCTTCAACAAACTCTCTACCGTGTGTGTTTTTTCCGCCAACAGAGCAATAGTACATTCCCTGTGGCCCAGGATACCCACCTACAGGGAACCCTAAAGGAAGTTGTGTGGCAGTATCCATAATGAAATACTCCTGCTCAAATCCGAACCAGAAATCCGAATCGGCATCATCAATGGTTGCTCTTGAGTTCGATTCGTGAGGTGTGCCATCGGCATTCAAAACCTCCGTCATTACTAAGAATCCGTTGGTTCTAGCCGGATCAGGGTAAATCGCAACAGGTTTCAATAAACAGTCAGAAGAACCACCTTCCGCTTGTTTGGTCGAGCTGCCATCAAAAGACCACATCGGGCAGTCTTCCAGTTTACCGCTAAAATTTTCTTCAACCTTGGTTTTACTTCGAAGGTTGGCTGTCGGCTTGTAACCGTCCAACCAGATGTACTCTAATTTTGATTTACTCATAATAAGTGGTCGTTAATTTTTTGTAATTAAAAAGACAAGCAAAAATAAATTTTTTGATGAATCAACCCCAAAATTTGGGGGGTAAATAGTTAACATTGTGCGCTTTTTCCATTTACCCCTATTTTTTTGGGGGTATTTTGTGAAATATCTAATTTTTGATGCTAATTTTGCTAAGTTATTAACAGAAGTGCAATCATTAATAATTCAATCACATGTCTAATCAACGTTTTAAGGCCATTATCGACAGTCAAAAGAGAGGTCGTATTGATATTAGGGAAGATAGGCGACGTTCCGAATTGTTTGCAACCAAGGTCTTCAATAAGGAGAAAATGATTCAATATCTTACCAAAGATGCCCTTGAAAGTGTAAAAGGGGCTATTTTTGCTGGTTCTAAAATTGATCGAAAAATAGCTGATCAGGTCGCTGAGTCTATGAAAGGCTGGGCGATTTCTATGGGGGCTACCCATTATACGCACTGGTTTCAACCTCTAACAGGTGCCACGGCCGAAAAACATGATGCTTTTTTTGATTTATTGGCAGATGGCAGGGCCTTGGAGAAATTTGGTGGTGGCCAGTTGGTACAGCAAGAGCCCGATGCCTCGAGTTTCCCTAGTGGTGGTATTCGAAATACTTTTGAAGCCAGGGGTTATACGGCATGGGATCCAACTTCGCCTGCTTTTGTATATGACACCACCCTGTGTATACCTACGATTTTTGTTTCCTATACCGGAGAGGCCTTAGATAATAAGGCACCCTTGCTGCGTGCTTTGAATTCGGTCGATGATGCCGCCACGGCGGTGGCTAAATATTTTGATAAAAATGTTTCGAAAGTGAATGCGACACTGGGGTGGGAACAAGAATATTTTTTGATAGATAAGTCATTGGCCTACTCCCGCCCCGATATTTTGATGACCGGACGCACCTTGGTCGGCCGTTCGGCAGCCAAGGGCCAGCAGTTAGATGACCATTATTTTGGGGTTATTCCGCAACGTGCAATTAGTTTTATGAAAGACTTGGAAAAGGAATGTACCAAATTGGGGATTCCTGTAAAAACAAGACACAATGAGGTGGCTCCGAATCAATTTGAGTTGGCCCCGGTCTTTGAGGAAGCAAATTTAGCCGTAGATCATAATCTGTTATTGATGGATGTGATGGAAAAAATTGCGGACAGACATAAATTCAAAGTGCTTTTTCATGAAAAACCCTTTGCCGGGATCAATGGTTCGGGAAAACACAATAATTGGTCTTTATCAACCGATACGGGCGTCAACCTATTGAGCCCCGGTTCAACCCCCATGAAAAACCTGCAATTCCTTACCTTTTTCATCAATACGATCAAGGCGGTAGATACCTATGAGGAACTACTACGCTCCTCGATAGCTTCGGCCAGCAACGACCATCGCTTGGGAGCCAATGAGGCACCTCCTGCTATACTTTCTATTTTTATCGGAAAGCAATTAAGCGAGGTCCTTGATGAGTTGGAAGGGGTATCCCAAGGAAAGCTATCACCTGAGGAAAAAACAGAACTCAAACTAAACGTGGTAGGGAAAATCCCAGAGATTTTACTCGACAATACCGATCGTAACCGTACCTCTCCCTTCGCCTTTACGGGAAATAAGTTCGAAATGCGTGGCGTAGGTTCTAAGACCAATTGTGCCAAGCCCATGACCGTATTGAATACAATTGTGGCCAAACAACTTAAAGAATTTAAGAAAGAGGTCGACCAATTGATCGCTAAAAAGAATTTGAAGAAAGATGAAGCCGTTTTTAACATACTCCGCGAGTATATTAAAACATCGAAACGAGTTCGTTTTGACGGCGATGGTTATAGCGACGCTTGGGAGAAAGAGGCCAAACGAAGAAAACTCAGCAATAACAAAACAACGCCTAAAGCACTAGAAGTACTTGCCACCAAGAAGAGTTTAGACCTCTTTAAGTCAATGAAAGTGATGAGTGAAACCGAGGTGAGGGCGCGCCAAGAAGTAGAGCTTGAAGCTTACATTTTACATATTCAAATAGAAGGTAGAGTTTATAGCGAACTGGTATACAACCAGATTATCCCATCTACCATTGAGTATCAAAATGCACTGATCCAGAATGTGATGGGCATGAAAGATATCTATGGAGCGGCGCATTCCAAGTTTTCAGACGGGCAACTATCGATTATAGAACAAATAGCCGAGCACGTGGTGGCCCTGAAGAAGAAAACCGATGCGATGACCGAGACCCGTAGAAAAGCGAACACCCTTACCGATACTCATAAAAAGGCAGTTGCCTACTGCGAAAATGTAAAGCCATATTTTGATGAAATACGAACACATTGCGATAGTTTGGAGCACTTGGTAGACAATCGGTTATGGCCGTTGACCAAATATCGGGAGTTGCTGTTTATCAAGTAGGGCAAGGTTTTGATTCTCCCTTTTTTTGTTGTTTAAATAAATCTGGACACGGAAGTCGGCCTGATCTATGAAATGATCGGCTACTTTAATACGGTTAGAATGGTTTGTTTTTAAAGTGATTCCCCTATTTTTGCGAAAACAGTTTTAATGGCTTCCTCAACAAGCGATAGATACCACCAAAGAGGCGTTTCGGCCTCCAAAGAAGATGTGCATAATGCCATCAAAAACATCGATAAAGGCCTGTTTCCAAAGGCTTTTTGTAAAATTGTCCCTGATTATTTAACAGGTGATGATGATTATTGTTTGGTCATGCACGCCGATGGGGCCGGTACCAAATCTTCGCTTGCCTATATGTATTGGAAAGAAACCGGGGACCTCTCTGTCTGGAAGGGAATTGCGCAAGACGCATTGATCATGAATATCGATGATTTGATCTGTGTAGGGGCAACAGATAATATTATGCTTTCCTCGACTATCGGACGAAACAAAAATTTGATTCCGGGAGAAGTACTCTCGGCCATCATCAATGGTACGGAAGAACTCATTTCCGATTTAAAAAAACATGGGATGGTCATACACTCCACAGGTGGTGAAACTGCCGATGTGGGTGACCTTGTACGCACCATTATTGTAGATTCGACCGTTACGGCACGTTTGAAACGCAGCCAGGTAATCGACAATGCAAATATTCGACCCGGAGATGTAATCGTTGGCTTGGCTTCCTATGGGCAAGCAAGTTACGAGAGAGAATATAATGGAGGGATGGGGAGTAACGGACTCACCTCGGCCAGACATGATGTTTTTTCGAAATACCTGGCCGATAAATACCCTGAGAGTTACGATGCCGCAGTACCCGAGAATTTGGTATACTCCGGAAATACAAAGTTGACAGATGCGGTTCCAGGTGTCCCCATAGATGCAGGCAAACTAGTGCTTTCACCAACTCGAACCTATGCGCCGATCGTGAAAGCGATCTTAGAAAAATACGGTTCAGATGATATTCATGGTATGATACATTGCAGCGGTGGTGCCCAGACAAAGATTTTACATTTCATTGATCAACTTCATATTATTAAAGATCAATTGTTGCAGGTACCTCCTTTGTTTAAATTAATTCAAGGGCAATCGGAAACCAATTGGCGAGAGATGTACAAGGTGTTCAATTGTGGTCACCGAATGGAGCTCTATGTAGACCCTGCTGTTGCGGAAGATTTAATTCAAATCGCTTCCAATTTTGGTGTTACCGGCCAAATCATCGGAAGGGTAGAAGAAAGTGACTGTAAAAAACTTACGATAGCCGGCGAGTTCGGCACCTTCGTTTATGATTCTTAAAATACTATTGGGCTGATTTAAAAGAAGATGGTGCAAATTTAAAAAGCAGAACTTTTTTAAACTTCAGTATATCGAATTCTTGATATATACTATACGATTCCGCGCTTTAACACGTTCTTTTTATATAAAATTGATGTTATGGAAAGAAAGGAATTCCTGAGAAGCTTGGGTGCTGGCGCCGCTTTTGCTTTAATATTCCCTTGTGCACAAGGTTGTTCTACAGATGAAGACCCCGTAGGAAACATAAAAGAAGTTCCCACAGGAATCGATTTTACGGTAGATTTAAACTCTTCGGAGGCCGCCTCCTTATCCAATGATGGCGGGTTTATCTTAAAGAATGATGTAGTGGTAGTCAAGAACCTACAGGGTGAATTTATTGCCGCGAGCCAAATTTGTAGCCACCAAGGTTATGATCAGGTACGCTTCGTGAATCAAGAAGGAGGAATTTTTTATTGTGATGTACATGGATCGCGTTTTGAGCAAAACGGAACCCCATTAAATCAAGTAGACAATAATCCTGCCAAGGCCCTTAAGATATATCAAGTTGAACTTACCGGAGATAGCTTACGGGTATTCGAATAAAGAATGGCATTGATTTTGTTCTACCTCTATACATGATAAAGCATCTACTTTACTTTTACCTGTTTTTTTTCTCTATTGTCCTTCATGCGCAGGAGTGGAAGACCGACTATAAAAATGCATTGGCACTTTCCAAAGAAACCCAAAAACCAATTATCTTGGTTTTTGCTGGATCCGATTGGTGTGTACCTTGTATAAAACTTGATCGTGAAATTTGGCAGTCAGACGAATTTAAGACGCATGCCAAGGAGAATTACGTGCTTTACAAGGCCGATTTCCCGAGAAAGAAAGCAAATCGACTGTCAAAAGAAAAAGAAGAAAAAAATAACCGTTTGGCAGAAATGTTTAACCCAAAAGGACATTTCCCATTGGTAGTGATCATCGATAACGAACAGCAAGTAATAGGAACCATGGGGTATGAAAAAATTCCTCCCGAGGAATATGTCTCCCGTATAAATTCATATCTAAAATGAGAAGGCTGTTGCCTTTCTTTTTTTGCCTCTTCGCTCTCTTTTCCACAGGGCAAAATCCGGAGCACGCTACAGTGAACCGGACGTTGAAGTTGATGGGGAGCAGATTCGATATTACTGTAGTCGCAGTAAACGAGGAACTCGGCTATATCAATATAGACGAGGCAGTAGCCGAAATTACCCGAATCGAGAAAATGATATCTTCATGGGATGAAGATTCTGAAACTGCTTTAATCAATAAAAATGCAGGTATAAGGCCGGTAAAAGTGAGTCAAGAAGTGTTCAAACTAATTGAACGGGCAAAACAAATTTCTGAAATAACCGATGGTGCATTCGACATATCCTACGGCTCGATGGATAAAATTTGGAAGTTCGATGGTTCTATGGAAGGAATACCTACCGAGGCCGAGTTGCGAAAATCTATTTCCAAAGTCGGCTACCAAAAAATTATCCTCAACGAAGAAAAAAGTACGGTTTTTTTAAAACAGCCCGGGATGAAGATTTCATTTGGGGCAATTGGCAAGGGCTATGCGGCTGATAAGGCCAAAGAACTACTGGTTTCCAAACAGGTGGTAGCGGGAATTATCAACGCCGCGGGCGATTTAACCACCTGGGGAACAAAGGCAGGGGGCGATAAGTGGTTGATCGGGATTGCTAACCCCTTAAGTAAGGACAAAATTTTTTCATGGCTTCCCGTGGTCGAATCTTCGGTGGCTACTTCAGGTAATTACGAAAAATATGTAGTCTTTAACGATAAAAAATATTCGCATATTATCGACCCTAGAACTGGGATCCCCGCTTCCGGAGTAAGTAGTGTTTCGATATTTGCAAAGAGCGCCGAACTTTGCGACGCTCTAGCCACGGCTGTTTTTATAATGGGGAAAGATGCGGGAATAGCCTTAATAGAACAACTTGGAGGCACCGAGGTAATTCTTATCGACGATTTAAATAAGATTCATAGCAGTGGGGGAATACTGTTTGAGAATACGAAATAAAGAATATGATTTTTTTATTTAAAACAGCGTTGGTATGAAACAGTTCAAGTTCTTTCTCCTTGTAGTCGTGTTACCATTGATTGCTATTTCTTGTAGTGAAGATACCGAGGGCGATGGTATCGTTCCAATAGAGGAACCGCAAAGCGATCATGCGCTTACCGACGTTTTGTTGTATTCCAAAAACCCAAAAGGGTACAACGAGTTGTATAAATTGGAAAATGGGGAAGAATCTCTTGTCTTAAGTGATCCTAGTTATGATTATTGGTGGTCAAAAGTGAGTCCCGATAAGCAAAAAATGCTGCTCTACAGATCTTTGACAAATTCGGATAAGAATCACGATGATTATCAAAATGCCGAATTGATACTGGCAAATATCGATGGTACGAATGCAAAAGTAATCATAGCTAAAAACGATTATGGTTGGAATGCCCAAGGGGTGTGCCGTTGGAATAGTGATGGTAGCAAGATATTAATGTGCGCTGAAATTGAAACCCCGGTAGGTTTGCAATGGCGATTAATTACAACCGATGCTTTTGGTAAAAATCCAAAAGTACTTTCAGATCGCTGGGCTATTGACGCTAACTTTTCAGTAGATAACAAGAGTATAGTTTTTATGGGTTACAAAGACAATAACCTTTCAATTGATTTTACTGAATTGGAACTGCAAAAAGGAGATTATGATGCTCTTAATAATACTGTAACGAATGTGGTATCCCTGACTCAGAATACAACACGAGATCATGATCCCGATTTTTCTCCCAACAACGAACAAATCGTTTTCTCGGCAGGAAAAGAGGCTTATACTGATGTTGACTTGGTATTGTATGATATGCAAACAGGAAAAGAATCGATTTTGTTGAACGATGCGGCCGCAAATGGCGGTAGTATGTGTTGGTCTACCGATGGCAAGAATATCTTTTTTCACAGTTTAGAGGTATTCAAATCTCCTTTTAGTGTAAAATGCATCAATGTTGAGTCGAGGGAGCTAACTACCTTGTTAAAAGACACCGGCAATACCCACGGGTTTTTTCATCCTGAGGCTTACTAAGTTTACAATTGTAGGAATGGTCGGTAAGGTGAAAAATATGATTAACTTTAGCATATGAAAAAATCACTAATAGTCTTGTTTATAGTCGTTTCCGCGACTTCCTGTGTGACCGTAAAGGAATATGAGAAAGTATATCTCAACGATGAGGAAATGAAATTAAGCGCTAGGAGCAGTGAACGGTTCGAGACGAATTTTCAGGTCTACCGGGAAGCAGCTGCAGGGGCAAATGGTGGTCAAACGGGTGGTGGGTGCGGTTGCAATTAAAGCTTTACCAATTCATGGTTTGACCAAGTCGAATTAATTAAAACGAAAACACCATTTTGAAGTTAACGCAAACTCTTAGTATTCTACTGCTTTTTTTTAGTGTTTTTGGATTCGCGCAATCTGATTCTACTGCCTATAAAAAAAGAGTTTTGGAGACCACCGAAATCGATTTACTTTTTAGTTACTATGGCCAAGATGGTACCAATGCGGCGGTCAGCGGAGGTCAAGGTACCGAAAAACTTACCGATGCCACTTCGAGTATTGTTGTTAGCATCCCGATGAATGCAGATGATGTGTTAACGGTTGATGCAGGTATATCAGCCTATTCTTCGGCATCCTCGAGCAATGTAAACCCGTTTGATGGGAATATCGCAAATCCCGCCAGTCCTTTTAGTGCTTCTTCAGGAGCGTCGCAGAGCGATGTTTTGGCACATTTTAATCCTTCATATCAACATAGTTCGGATGATCGTAATTCCATTTGGTCTGGAAATGTATATGTAGCTTCCGAATACGATTACTTTTCTCTTGGAGTCGGGGGAGGTTATAGCCGTCTTTTTAATGAAAAGAATACCGAAGTGTCGGTAAATGGCAATGTATTTTTTGATAAATGGAATCCGCAGTATCCTATTGAACTAAGAAATGGTTTTTTTGATTCCCGTACGGTAGGGACAGGTACCTATAGCCCGAATTTTGAGGTGTTCGCCGATGAAAACCGCAATACATACTCTTTCTCCTTAGGACTTTCACAGGTGCTTGGGAAAAAACTGCAGGGAGCTATTTTTGCAGATGTTATTTTACAAAAGGGCTTATTAAGTACGCCTTTTCAACGTGTTTATTTCGGGGATACCGAATCGTTCTTTATCGAAGATTTTCAATTGGCCGACGATGTAGAACGGCTTCCCGATTCGCGCCTTAAAATACCGATAGGAGCAAGACTGAACTATTATTTGGGGGATCGATTTGTGGTGCGAACCTACTATCGTTTTTATTACGATGATTGGGGCATTACTGCCCACACCTTTAATTTGGAGGTGCCAGTGAAGTTGAGCGACTCCTTTACCTTATACCCATCTTACCGCTACTATACCCAACAGGCGGCAGATTATTTTTATGCGAAAGAAACGGCACTTTCTACCTTCAATTTCTATACTTCCGATTACGATCTTTCGGAGTTTAATGCACATCAATACGGGATGGGATTACGGTACAAGGACATCTTTACCAGTGCCCGGCTCTTTGGTTTTGGGCTTAAGTCAGTTGACGTACGGCTCAATAAGTATGATCGTACTGATGGGTTGGATTCATTTATCGTGAGCCTGGGAACTACCTTTGTTGGGAATTAAGAAGTAAGTAACCTTCGTTTTTCAAGTCTTGCCTGGTTTCAACCATTTTAGAATAGCCATCTTTTAACAGGTAAATAGAATCACTGATTTCCAAAATATCTCGATAAAAATGATCAGTTATAATAAAAATGCTACGGGTTTTATTTGCTGCGATCAACGTTTTTATTTGTTCAACATAAATTGGGGCTAGAAAAGAAAAAGGCTCGTCCAGTAAAATAATTTCCTTTTGGGAAGATAGTACCAAGTACGTTTCTATGACCCGTACCTCACCAGAAGATAATTCTGAGATCGTACTTTTATCGTATTTACCGAAAGCATTGAAAAAAACGATGAAATCCTTCCAGTTTAAGTTAAATAAGACAAAAGCATCAATAATCTTTATATTTTTTGGAAGCAATTGTTCCTGAGGAAGGTACATTGCTTTGCCTGTTTTGAACAAGGCTTTTTTTTGATAGATTCCATCTATTCGAATGGTGCGGGACTTGGCCCTTAGAACGCCAAATAGAATCTTTAAGAGAGCGGTTTTACCACAACCATTTCGGCCTAGCAAACCGGTCACTTTCCCTATTTCACCCTTTAAATAGATACCATAAAGAATTCTTTTCTGGTCGAAATTCAGTTCTACATTGTCTATTTCTAGTATCAAAACATGGTTAAAATTAGAGGTATTAGCAGAACGATGGTCAAGTCAAACAGAAATCTAAAAATGAATAATTCATTTTTAGTCAACTGAAAGTTTTGATAGAATAGCAACCGCTTTTTTAGTTTTGGATCTAAATACAGGAAATATAGGGATATTATAAGAATAATTTTTCCTATAACAATCCCAATCCATGAAAGCCCTAAAAAGAAAAAGAGGATTGAAAATAGACAGCTGACCCAGAAATAGGAATAATAAAATCGCCAAAGAAGCCTTACGTATTTCAGAAGTGAATTATTGAAAGTCAAACTTACTGTAAAGCTATTAAATGTACAAAAATATCGTAAATTCGCAGTCTTGGTGATGTGAAAGATATCCTAAAACTTCAGGTGAATTCACTTAGCTAAATCAATTGATATGATCGATAAACTTAATATAGTAAAACAACGTTTCGATGAGGTATCGGATCTTATTATTCAACCCGATATTATTACAGATCAGAAACGTTATGTACACCTCACCAAGGAATACAAAGATTTAAAGGAATTGGTAGAGAAAAGAGATCAATACCTAGAACTTACCAATAACATCACCGAAGCCGAAGAAATTATTTCGGACGGTAGCGATGCCGAGATGCTAGAAATGGCCAAAATGCAGTTGGAAGAGGCGAAGTCGGGCTTGCCATTGCTAGAAGAGGAAATAAAACTGATGCTGATCCCGAAAGACCCGGAAGATGCCAAAGATGTGGTTGTTGAAATTCGCGCAGGAACGGGAGGAGACGAAGCCAGTATTTTTGCAGGCGACCTCTTTCGTATGTATACGAAATATTGCGAATCAAAAGGTTGGAAAACGAATGTCATCGATTTAAGCGAGGGTACAAGTGGTGGTTACAAAGAAATACAGTTTGAGGTAAGCGGAACGGACGTTTACGGTACGCTAAAGTTCGAGGCAGGGGTACATCGTGTACAACGGGTACCACAGACCGAAACACAAGGAAGGGTACATACCAGTGCCGCCACCGTGATGGTCTTGCCCGAAGCCGAGGATTTCGATGTGCAGATCGAACCAAAAGACGTTCGTGTCGATTTTTTCTGTTCTTCGGGACCTGGAGGGCAGTCGGTGAATACGACTTATTCAGCTGTGCGCTTAACGCATATACCTACGGGCTTGGTAGCACAATGCCAAGATCAAAAATCACAACATAAGAACAAGGATAAAGCCTTTAAGGTTTTGCGTTCACGTTTGTATGACCTTGAGCTGGCCAAAAAGCAAGAGGAAGATGCTGCCAAACGAAATTCACAAGTAAGCAGCGGAGACCGCTCAGCTAAAATACGTACGTATAATTATCCGCAGGGAAGAGTTACCGACCATCGTATAGGTCTTACGCTCTATGATCTGCAGAACATTATCGATGGCGATGTACAACGCATTATCGATGAACTGAGTTTGGTAGAAAATACAGAGAAATTAAAAGAGGCTTCAGAATTGTTTTAAAATGACTACCCAAGAATTAATTGATCAAATACACTTAAAACAATCTTTTCTATGCATTGGCCTTGATACCGATTTGGAAAAGATTCCTTCACATTTGTTACAAGAGGAAGATCCAATTTTCGCTTTTAATAAGGCGATTATAGATGCTACCCACCACTTATGCGTTGCCTATAAGCCCAATATAGCCTTCTATGAGGCCTATGGTATAAAAGGGTGGGTCGCCTTGCAGAAGACTATTACCTATCTAAATGAGGAACATCCGCAAATTTTTACGATTGCAGATGCCAAGCGAGGAGATATCGGTAATACTTCGAGCAGGTATGCTAAGGCGTTTTTCGAAGATTTGAATTTTGACTCTATAACGATTGCCCCCTATATGGGAAAAGACTCTGTAGAGCCATTTTTGGCGTTTACAGAAAAACATACCATCCTTCTTGCCTTGACATCGAACGAAGGAGCTTTTGATTTTCAGACCGAAAAAGTGGGGGGCGAAGAATTGTATAAGAAAGTAATTCGCACCGCTAGCTACTATAAAAATTCTGAAAACCTAATGTATGTGGTAGGGGCTACCAAGGCTAGTTTTTTGGCAGATATTCGGGAAATAGTACCCAATAACTTTCTATTAGTGCCCGGTGTTGGAGCCCAAGGAGGTAGTCTTGAAGAGGTTTGTAAGTATGGCTTGAACCAAAATGTGGGTTTACTGGTAAATTCTTCCCGTAGTATAATTTACGCCTCTGTCAAAGAAGACTTTGCAAGCGCTGCGGTCGAAAAAGCCAGAGAAATGCAAGTGAAAATGCAAAAAGAACTAGAAAGTTTAAAATAACTACTGTACCAAACTTTCAAGTACTTTTTTTATTTTCAGGGCTTTTTGTTCAAAAAACTCACTAAGCTGCGTATCGTTGTATTCCATATTCGACGCCTTTTCAATAAAGTTTTGATACTGATACTCTAGTAAAGCAATCGCTTTTCTTCCTGAAGTCATTGGGGTGCTTGTGCCTACCCTGCAATATTGATTTTCCATAATATAAGTAATAGTCCTATCAAAGATACGTTCGAAAGGCATTTTTAGACTTAATTGATCGTTATATGTAACTAAAAATCAGTTCTTTTGATGATTATTTAATAAAGATCTACTTTCCGAATTATTGATAGAAGGGTGAATGTGTTAAAAAATCCGATAAAGTCGTTTTACCGCCTAAAAGTTTAATACATTGCACTGGCTCTCGAGAAGGGGCGTACTTAGAATTATATGCTCAACTACACCACCCATATACATCCCGAATCAAACGCTTGGGTCACCTTTGTTCATGGGGCTGGCGGAAGTTCTTCCATTTGGTATAAGCAACTAAGAGAATTTAAAAAACACTTCAATGTTTTGTTGTTGGATTTGAGGGGCCATGGCAATTCCAAACCCAACTTAAAAGATGTATTTAACGACAAGTATACCTTTGATTCTATTACAGATGATATCGTAGAGGTAATCGATTTTGAAAAGATTGAAAAATCTCATTTTGTTGGTATATCCCTGGGAACAATACTCATACGCAATTTGGCTGAGAAATATCCGGAAAAAGTAGCAAGCATGATTATGGGCGGAGCCATTATGAAGCTCGATTTTCGCTCTCAGGTATTAATGCGATTAGGCGTTTTCTTTAAATCGATTGTTCCTTATATATGGCTTTACAAGTTTTTTGCTTTTGTAATTATGCCCAATAAGAATCATAGGGAATCAAGACTGTTATTTGTTCGCGAGGCGAAGAAACTGTATCAAAAAGAATTCATTCGTTGGTTCAAACTTACTTCTGAAATTAATCCCCTGCTTCGTTTTTTTAGGGCGGCCGATATACGTATCCCTACCTTGTATGTTATGGGAAAAGAGGATTATTTGTTTTTACCTACCATAGAGAAGGTAGTGCGAAAACATCAAATGAGCAGTTTAATTACTATCGAAAATTGTGGCCATGTAGTAAATATAGAACGGCCCCAAAAGTTCAATACCCTTGTAATTGACTATTTGAAAAAGTTATAGCACAACATCGCTAAATTATCTAAAATAAAAAGTCTGACCTTAAATGGTCAGACTTTCATGTATTTGATACAGCTTTTTTAGTAAATCGCAGCCCTGAAAATTGATGACTAATTCAAATAATACTCAAAATGAAACAGAGCTCCTGTTTGTATGTAGAAGTATATCAGAGCTGCTTACTTTACTAAAGTTGGTCAAGAACATAAAAGCTATGGGACTTTATAGAGCCGTTGTCCCATAGCTATCCTCAACTTTGTGTTTAGGTCTTCCGTATCATTTTTATTAGTTGATACATGGCGCAGGATTCGGCCCGAAGGGTCCTCTTACGTCGCCATCTGGTGTTTGTATGGTGTATGTATGCTCTTCTTCAAAAGCACCACTGGTGTAAGATATGACCAATGAAGTGGTGTTTTCCGGTACTTCTACCACGAAGGAGGCACTCGCTCCCGCGGTAAAGGTATAATTGGTGGCCACACCGTCTATTTCAAAGGTTACAAAGGCACCATCCCATCCATCACCGAATGAATCTTCCATTTCGATGTTCCAAGTACCGGCGACCGTAGCATCGCTTATGGGCGAACACTTGATCAGTACGATAAAGTTGAACGCCTGGCGCTGTTCTGGTTGCCCAGTTACATTGGGGCTGAAGTTGTCAAAGGTAACCACCGTGCCATCAGTTCCCGTAGCAGTGCCCAAGAAGCGAATAAAATCACCCCCTGCTATCTCATCTGTCGTAATTCCCAAAGAACTTGCAATTTCGGTATACGGGATTGAAATATCACTAGGAAAGTTAGTGACTGTAGTTAAGGAAATGGTGTCACTTACTGTGCCGCCAGACTCACGGCTCACCGAAAGTTCCCAGGAGGCAACATTCTTATCCAGCGCATCTACAGTACCATTCAAGGAACTTGTTGCAATATCACCTGCCGCTACAATGGGTTCTTCAACGATAATTCGAACAAAAGGGGATTTGGAATCCTCTAATTGAAGCAAGTTAATCGGTTTTTTATCTTCATCCTCACAACTGAAAAAGGCCAAGGAGCATGCGAATAGCGCTATGATCGATTTTATAGTTATTTTCATTTTTTTCTTTTTTATAATTTAATAGATATCACTATTTAACAAAACCCTCTGGGTTCGTATCCCAAAAAACTGGTGTATCGGGAGCGCTCTTCTGATTGAAATTGTTATTACTATCGGTGGCGGTCTGCGAATACCACATTGAGCGAACGAAGGTTCCTGAATCTTGCAACACAAAACCAGGTGTCACGTTGTCCGGTTGTCCTGTTCTGCGATAGGTGTTATAGGCTTCAATACCATTGCCCCATAAAGCTATAAAATATTGCTCTACTATGATACGCAATTTATCAGTTTCGGCTCCGGCATCGTACGCGGTCAATATTTCATTTACATGGTTATCAATTGCAGTTGCACTGGGTATAAGCGCACTACCGGCAGCCAAATTGGCCCCGAAGGCGGTAACTGTATTGATAGACCCACGTATACCACTTTCCAAATAGGCTCTTGCATCTCCGGTGGTATTAATCATAAGTGCAGCTTCTGCCAACATGAAATAGGTGTAAGACGACATCATAAAAGGCGATATTCCAGCACCTGCCAGTCCTTCTGAAGCAGCAGCTGATCCAGATACGTTTCTGAAAGAATCATCATCGAACGGTCCGCCCACAGGATAAACACCGTGTAAGGTCCTGAATTGATCATCTGGCGGAATACCATCGTCATCAAGGTGATTTCTACCCCAATAACCATCAAGTCCGTTGATATTGGGTACGGTACAGTAAGGCTCGTTGGCACTCCACCAAGAGGGGGTAGAGATTTGTGTGACACATTCCTTGGTTACTACATCTGCCCCTGAGAAATCTGATACCTGTCGATAAAAGTAGTACCGTATTCTTGGGTCTGGTTCACCATATTGGTTCGCCATCATGTTCATATAGTAATTGCAATTGTAAAAATCAGCACTTGGTCCTTGCCCGTCATAGTTGGCATCAAAGTAAGGATGCCTGCTGTCCGGAGCGGCATTGGAAGTACCCCATTGAAATTTAAAATCGTCACTGGCATCCATAATCAATTGGTTTCCGGCAATCAACCCATTTATAACTGAGGTAGATTCCGCTTCATTTACCAAACGGGTTTGTAAGTATAACTTTAAACGCAAGGTATTGGCGCATTTGATCCATTTGCTTTCATCGCCGCCATAGAATAAATCGTTGGTGGGCAATACGAGCTCGTCTTTGTTCAGATTCGCAATAGCATCAAGTAACAATTGATCTGCCGCTGCGTATATGGTGGCTCCAGATTCAACATTTGGATTTAAAATGCCCTCGCTTCCCCGTAAGGCTTCGGTATACGGTACATCACCAAAGAAATCTACCATAGACATCATGATATAGGCCTCCAAGATTTGACCTATAGCGATGTGTGTAAATTGCTCCTTTTCCTCTGCTAACGGGTTCATGGTGCGAATATCTATAAGTGCCCTTGCATATACATTGTTCCACAAACGATCAAAGTCGGTCGGGTCGTACAAATCTCTATAAGTTGGCCCGAAACCATGCTGTATTCGTACCGGCTCCATTCCGAACTGGCTAAGCCCGTTCTCTGCTCGCCCTTCTTCTCCTGAGTGAATTTGAGCGGTCATGATCTGAATTTGATTCAGGAAAAAGTCAACACTGGCCTGATTTGGACTTAAATCGTTCGGACTGTCAACCACCCTAAGCTCGGTAGTCTCGCAACCTGCCAAGAGCAGTAATGCAAATAGGACCGAACCAAGACCTGTTATTTTAAATGTTTTTCTCATAATTGTTTTATTTTATTTCTTAGTGATTAGAAGCTGGCGCGTAAGGTAAACCCAAACCTTCTTGCCGAAGGTCCAGTGATGTAATCGATTCCTTGTCCGTTTCCGACACCAGAACTAGATGAGTTGGTATCGTAGTTGATGTTGTCGGGGAAGTTGATGGCCTTAAACCACAAGTTCTGTCCCGAAACGGTAAACGACATGCTTCCAAAAGGTGTTTTCTTTAACATCTGCTTCGGAACCGAGTATCCCAATGAAGCCTCTTGAAGTCGAATCGTTGTGCCGTCAAAAACACTCAGCTCATTAATATTACCGCCGAAGAAGGTGTTGAATCCCAGCTCTGTTGAACTGATTGCAACATTGTTCGGATCACCATTGGCAAAAACACCTGGAAGAATGTAGTTCGATTCACGATTAATTGGGTTATCGGCATCAACTGTACCACGGCCTATCAAAGAAGCCGCCGTAAGTGAGTAAATATCCCCACCATGCCGGTAGTTGATATTGGCCGATAGTGTAAAGTTCTTATAAGAAATAGACGGTATCAAGGCCGTAGTCCAGTCTGGGTTAGGATCTCCTATTTCAGATAGGGTATTGTCTGCTAAATACCGCCCATTCCCACCAACGATGCGATCGCCATCGTCATTCTTTAAGAAGGTAGAACCTAAAAATACACCGAAAGGCCTGCCTTCAACTGCGTAGTTTGCAGCTTCACCGGCAACGGCAAAGGTCAATAGTATATTATTAGTGCCATCGGCCAAATCGGTTACAATGGTCTCATTGGTAGTAAAATTACCTGCGATATTAAATTTGAATCCGTTGTCATTCGATTTAACGATATCCAAATCATAATCGACTTCAACCCCTCGCGACTGTATTTCCCCAATATTCACGAAAGTACTGGTGAAACCTGTTGAACCATCCAGGGTTTGTTGTGTAATCAAATCCTTTGTAGTTTTTTCGTACAGACTCACATTTAAATTCAAACGGTTGAAAAGGCGCATATCTACACCCACTTCTAACTCTCCAATACGTTCTGGTTGTAAATCCCGGTTACCCAAAACATTTGAAACAGTGTTTCCAGAAATTACGTTTCCATTAAGATCTACAAGATTTCTGGCGCCCAGGGTAAGTACATCTCTAGTATTGAAAGGTGTAGGGAATCCTGCAGAAGATCCATAACCAAAACGCAGCTTTAAATAATCCAGCGCTTTGCCTTTGAGTCCATCAATAGCTTCCGTGGCGATAAATGAAAGGCTGGCACCTGGATAGAGGATAGAGTTGTTCTCTGTTTCCAAAGTAGACGACCAGTCATTTCTTGCAACCGCATTTAAATACAGGTAATCTTTGTATCCCAATGTTGCATCTAGGTATATCCCTACAAGGTTTTCTTCAAAATCTTGATTAATCTTCACTCCTGAAAAGGAGTTGATTGCAGAAGGTGTGGTGAAATTGAAATGCTCTAGAACACCAAAAACCAATTGTCCTTGACTTTCCAATCCGTCCCTAGAAAAAGTATCACGTCTACTATTCAAACCAAAGGTAGCTTTGAGGTTCAAGTTGTCAGAAAGATCACGATCTGCGCTTAAAATTAAATCATGGTTAGAGATACTATTTCTGGCAACGGTAGTTCTTAGGATACCTAAGACCGGACCATCCACTCCACCTTTGTTCTGCCCATAAGAGTTAAGTTCCGTATAGGTATCTAGTCCATACTTATAGGATAGGTTCATCCAGTCATTGATCTCATAACTAAGCGACATATTACCTATAAATCGGTCAGTGCTTTGACTGGTTTTTGAATTAGCAACCGTCCAGTATGGGTTTTGGATATCATTTCCTGCTCTGTAGTAGACACTTCGACCATCCGCTGCTTGAAAAGGAAGGTTGGTAAGATCCACACTACGCGGCGTATACAGAATGTCACCAAAAATAGCACCTCCACTAAAGGCTGCACCACTGCCGGTACTCACCGCATTTGGTGGTGATCTAAAACCGGTTCTTGAGAAGTTGAAAACACCTCCCACAGTAAGCTTGTTTGATAATTGTGCATTACCACCAAGGCTAAAGTTATTTCGAATAAGATCATTGCCAGGTGTAAACCCGATATCTTCAGTACGCCCGTAGTTGGCATTAAAGCTTACCTTTTCAGAACCACCTCGCAAATTCACAGAGGTACTGTATACGTATCCAGTTCTAAAAAACTCTTCTACACCATTATAAGGCTTGTACGGATAAGGGTCATCTAAAAGATCTTCAAAACCCGCCACGAGGGTAGGATCTCCGATAAAATTGTGCGGATGTCTTAAAATTGCAACGCCGCCGGCACCATTTTCTTGAAACTGTCCTGCGTTGGCGATACCGTCATTATCGGTTCTGTCGAACCGAGGTCCCCAATTACTAAAGAAGTATCCAAACCCTTGGTGAAAACCACCTCCGTAATTATCTTGATAATTGGGAAGAATCGGTTTCGATTGAAATACTGATTGGGTGATGCTTACTTCGGTTTTGCTTGGAGCTTCACCGGTACTTGATCCCTTAGTAGTAATAAGTATTACCCCATTTCTACCTCGGTTACCATATAATACGGTAGCACTTAATCCCTTTAGAACACTAACGCTTTTAATCGCATTAGGATCAAGATCTAAAAAACGGCTTGATTCGGTATTCCCATCAAGAAAGTTAGATTGGGTATTGGTGCCGCTATCGAAGGGAATTCCGTCTACAATAAACAAAGGTTGGTTCGACTGTGTGGCCGAAGAAAACCCACGAATGATAATGTTGGTTCCCGAACCTGATAGTCCGTTATTGGCCGTGATGTTTACCCCAGCGACCTTACCGCTAAGTACCCTGGCAATATCGGCCTCTGGCCTTGCCTCCACCAAATCCGATTCAACGGTGGTGACCGCATATCCCAGCGATCTCTTTTCTCGGACAATTCCGACAGCTGTGACCACTACTTCTTCTAGGGCCTGTGAATCTTCTTCCATTTGAACATTCATCTGGTTGCTGGTACCCACCGTTACTTCGGTGGTTTTTTGTCCTAAATAGGAAAAGACCAATACTTGGCCTTCAGAAACTTGAATGGAGTAGTTACCATCAAAGTCGGTTTGAATACCGTTTGTAGTGTTCTTTACTAAAATGTTTACCCCCGGCAATGGTATACCGGCCTGATCTGTGACCGTACCGGATACTGTTTTTTCTTGTGCAAATGCCATTGAAACTCCTAGGAGAAGCAACATACACAACCAATTGCATTTTTTTTTCATACGTTAAAATTTTAATAAGTTAGTTTTGAACGAACAATTGTCTCTATGTGAAGCAGCGTCCTAAAAACGAACAGCAAGGTTCGTTCAACGACATACCCGAGTAACAAATTGAAGATTGATTTTGTAAACTTTTAGAGTAAGTTATCCTTTAGAGCTATCTTAACATTTTAACTAGTCATTCACATCAAAGTAACAGTCTCTTAACATTTTATAAGGAAATCCTTATAAACGTTTACCCCTCCGATGATTCTTTACTTCTATTTTACACTTTTATGTTAAAGCGCATACATGCACCTAACAACCTGCTATTTTGATTCACGCTTTTTTTTGATTCCCAAGTTATGCCCTGTGACTATTTCAAGTTTTTTTGGCTTGTACCTAGTATTTGAGCACGATTTTTATGGGCGAGCCAAATGGTAATGGACTTGCTATTCCATGGCAGAAGAATATCGTTACAAGCTGTTTTAAGGTGCGGCAGCGCTAATAATGAGCGCCTGCTTGCCCGATTCACTTTTTAAAAGGCTTATGAATGTGCGATAAGAGGTATTGGTAAGGAAGGAGGAAATGTAAAATGCAACCCTGAGTTGTATTGATAGCTAATTCAAATAATTACTCTAAAAAATGAGACAGAAGAATATTTTTCAGAAGTAAGACCTCAGGGCTGCTGCCTTTTACATTAGTTGTTACTACTTCAAAGAAAACGTTTAAACCACCTTTTAAGGGCAAAGCCTATAAACATTTACCTTTTCCGATGAACATTTACGTGTATTTTACATCAATTGCAAACGGGAACGCTGAAATTGGCTTGGGGTGAGCTGGGTATCTTTTTTAAATGCTTTATTGAACGTAACCTTATTATTAAAACCTACCTCGTAGGCGACGTCAATAATGTTAAGACTCTTTTTCCTGTCCTGTTCTAAAATATACTTTGCTTCTTCGATGCGATAGCGGTTGACCAGTTCATGGAAATTCATTTTAAATTGCTCATTGATTACCTGCGAAGCATTGTGTCTTGTAGTATTTAGCTTTTCTGCCAACGATTCTAGGCTAATGTCATTTTGCTTATATATTTTTTCATCATCGAACAAACGTTTTAGATTTTCCCTAAGCTCCTGGGAAAGACTCTTGGTAAGCCCCGATTTTTCATATTTAAAGAACAAATGATTTTCAAAGGAATAGAGGCCGCTGAAAACGCTCGGTTGAACACTTGCCGAAAAGCCTAGGAACAAGACCATCAACGACATGGAGACTATTGGCAGATGGTAAAAGAAACCTGATCCTATATGATTGCTAATAAGTACACCATATAAACCATAGGTGGCAATATAGGCGACATGGATAAAGAAAATATTTCGTTGCCATTTTTTATTTACGGTGCTCAGATCTTTGTGTTGTTTGGCGCTTACATATAATTTATGAATTAAGTAACCATAGATAACTAGCGAGGCGAATTTCAAAACAACAATCAATGACATATAAGTAGAATCACTTGGGTTAAGACCTCCGCTAACCCGATTGAGCATTAACACCATCTTTCCGTCGGAAGATAATAGGTATAAAGGGGCTAGATAAACAAGTAATCCCAAGGTTGGTAACAGATGTAGTAGGTCTTTCTTTTTGAAAGAGTACTGCTGGGTAATACGTTTAAAGTAAAAATATAAAAGTGGCCCATAGGCGAATGAGAATACCGTCGACATTAAATAGGAATGAGGAAACTCATATTGATAGTTGGTGATATTTAAGCAGATGTGTAGGATAAAAAAGGAGTGAATAAAAATAAACCCGCTGATCAAAACTTTGGCAACACCATCAATTTTCTTTTTGAAGTGGAGAATGATTGCAATGTAAAAACCGATCAATGCCACATACAGGTACATAAAGGACCAAATGGTGAAAGTAGGAGTGTATTTCTCTTGAAGCGCAACAAAAGGCTCGCTGTTTCGAATGGTATCGAAGCCGCTATCCATTAAAATATTGGTGTTGAACACTGTTAAAAGCGATTCCTCAAGATAATTTACCGATTCGGAGGCGTGTGATCGGGCCGCATGGCTCAATGCCAGTTTTTTAAATAAATGCGCCGAAGGTTTTTGGTTTTTTTTCGCCAAATTGGTATAGGCAACAATAGCCTGGTCATACTTACCTTGTATGTAGAGTTCGTTTGCCTGTTTCAGTAAATCCGGTTCATTTTCGAATGTAGGATTAATGAAATAATAATTCTCCGCAACGTCTATCGGGGGGGTAGAGTATAGATAAATTGAAGAGAACAGCAGTAATAAGAGTTGTAGCCCTATCTGTCTCATGGATGTGATGATTGATGATTGATTGATGATGGATTAGCACACTTGAAATTAGTTAAACTTTCACAATTAACATCAAAAAAACTCCTAAAATAGTAAGTCCCGATAAGAAGTTACCTTTTTTTAACAGGACAGAGGAGTATTGATTATCAACAAGATACTAAAAAGGGCATAAAAAAACCGGTGCTCCCACCGGTTTTAACTAACTAACTCAAAAAATTACTAACTCAAATATAGTAGGTAAATTTCCTTCAAAACTTCATAGGAAAGTAAAACTCGTTTTATCAAATGATTACGCTTGTGTCTTTAAGACACTTAACGCGAGCATTGTTCATTTATTGTGGTCGAACGCATTTTTTTAATACTAATCCTGTAGTACAAAAACCTTTCGTAACAGGTCTGTAGTTCTAGACGAAACCTTGGTTCGGATTTCCTTTTCTTCTACGGCGATCATGGTATAAACACCATCAAGCGCTTCTTGGGTAACATACTCGGTCAAATCGGGATTTACTTTTTTGGTCAAGGGTATGCTGTTGTAACGATTTATAAGATTGCTCCAAATTTTATCGGCACCTACCTTATCGAAAGAGCTTTGAATAACTGGTTTAAATTTATTGTAAAGCGCTTTATTGGTGGCATTGTTCAAGTATTGCGTAGCTGCATTGTCCGAGCCCAGGAGGATGTTTTTCGCATCGGCAAAAGTGATGCCCTTCACCGCATCGACAAAAATTGGAGTGGCCTCTCCGACGGCATCTTCTGCAGCTCTGTTCAAAACTTTCAAGCCTTCGTCGGCCAAATTAGAAAGCCCAATATCTCTTAAGGTTTTATCTACTTTTTTCAATTCTTCCGGCAGTAGTATCTTGACCAGTTCATTTTTAAAGAACCCATCGGCCTGCGTAAGTTTACTGACCTGTTTATCGATTCCCTTGTTAAGAGCCTCTCTTAGGCCGCCTGCTATTTCTGCATTTCCAATACTTTGTGTTCCCTGTGGAAGCTGATTAACGACCTGTTGGAGTTCCCCACAAGCAACAAATTGAAAAATGAGCGCAAACATAATCACTTTTTTATACATAGGTTTTGATTTAAGGTTAGGAAAAAATTACTGTTTTATTATTATAAACTATTGTTTTTCGTTGCACATGAAGCCTAACGGCGCGAGACAAAACAATTTTTTCAAGGTCTCGGCCTTTTGCGATAAAATCGGATATACTGTGCGAATGCGATACGGTCGTAACATCTTGCTCTATTATAGGACCCGCATCGAGCTCTTTGGTCACATAATGACTGGTGGCCCCAATGATCTTTACTCCTCTTTCAAAAGCTGCATGATATGGTTTAGCCCCTGCAAATGCTGGTAAAAATGAATGATGAATGTTGATAATCTTATTTAAATAATTACCAATAAGCGTACTGCTAACAATTTGCATGTAGCGCGCAAGTACTATGAAATCTACTTTTTGATCTCGCAATAACCGAAGTTGTTTTTCTTCTGCCTTGGCTTTTGTTTCCTTGGTCACCGGTACATGATGAAACGGGATATTAAATTGTTCCGCAATAGGTGCCAGAGCAGCATGGTTACTGAGGATAAAAGGTATGGTAACCTGCAACTCACCTGCATGATACCTGCTTAATAGGTCATATAAACAATGATTATATTTTGACACGAAAATAGCCATTCGAGGTTTGTCCCCGTTCTGATATACCTGCCATTTCATGGCGTAGGGTGATGCGATCTCTTTTTCAAAACTTTTTCGAAACTGTTCAAGTTCGTATTCTTGTGAATCAAAATCACTCTCTAAGCGCATAAAAAAAACATCGGCCTCTTGATCAACATGCTGATCTAGGTAAACAACGTTACCTCCCTTCTCCTGAATAAAACCGGTTACGGCGTGAACAATTCCTGGTTGGTCGGGACAGTGAATGAGTATAGTGGTTTTCAAGCGCTAAGGTTTTAAAGCTCAAAATTAGCGCATAAAAGTAATTTTGACAGAAAATACAGAGGTTTTTTTGCGAAAAAAAGAAATTCTTACAACAACTTATAGGGATTCGTTCACAAGCGATTTTCGCCACTTTTTAAAGGAGGACCTAAACAGATTGGTCTCTTTTCGAAGCAAGTCAAGGTATTCTTTTTCTTTAATACCATCTTTTTCAAGACCCATGCAGTATGAGTTGATATTGTTGATCATGATACCAATAAACGAAGCACGTTTTATGCGTTCGCTTCGGGAGTTCGATTGTTCGGCAGAGGCAATCTGCTGTGGTATTAAAATGGCATCCGTAAGAATGGCATTTGCCAATACATCTCTGAAGCTTTTGGATTTGTACAAATGCAACAAATCTTTATTGAAGGAAATATACGAGGCTATTTCCCTACTAAGGTAGCAGAGTTTTATAGCTTTTCCGTATACGGGAACAGTGCTAAGATTTTTTCGGGACATCTTTTTCTTGTTAAGCAATTCACCCCATAAAGTTACGGCTGATTTAAAATTTTTATCTTTGGAATAATTAGTAAAATATATTTTTACTTTTGAATATAAAGAAATTTAATATTATGCTTTCGAATATAAAGATTGATGATTTGAATTGGGGAATACTAAATTGTCTACAGGAAAATGCAAGGGTATCTTTCGCAGATATTGGCCGTCAAGTAGGGCTTACGCCGCCGGCAGTGGCCGAGCGTGTAAAAAAGATGGAGGACATGGGAATATTAGAGGGGTATAAGGCAATTGTGTCGCACTCACTAACGGGGTATCAACTAAAGGCTATAATAACCTTGCGGGCCTTTATGGGAAAGTTGAAACCTTTTTTATCGTTGGTCAAGACCTTCGATGAGGTTATCAATTGTTATCGAATAACGGGAAACGAAAATATCGTAATGGAGGTCGTACTAAAGGATCAGTTTCACTTAGAGCAGTTTATTGATCAGCTTATTCAGTACGGAGAAACGCGAACCAACATTATCCTGTCTAATGTGATTCGAAACGGGCAAATTCAAAAAATACCCGATTCCCACACCTAGCTTTTTGAATTAATAGATTTAATCAAGTTACTGTGCTTACGCAATGGTTAAGTAGTTTGGGCAACCCCATTTTATGTAACTTTAGCAGAGAAAATACCCCTATGTCGATGATTTTGGAGTATGCCATTACTGCTATTGTTTGTCTGGTCGCGGCCGTTGTTGTTCAGCGTATTTACAAAAGAGAACGTTCTCGGAGCGATACCAATGAGGAGGTCAAGGGTATTTTATGGTTCGGTTGGGCGATTTTCATATGGGGCTTGGGTGCTCTTTTTAATTGCATAGCCGTAGGAAGTCTTTCTTTATATCCTTCCAATAAGGCCTTGATTTATGTGGGAGTCTGTATTTCTTTGTTGAATTCCCTTTTCATTCTATTGTCCTTACCCTCTATAGAATATAAGGGTAGGCAGAATATGGTGGTTCGGCTCGTCGCCCGCTTCTCGGAAAAGGAGTTCATTTGGCTATATCTAGGACTCATGGGGATGTTTATCTTCGTTTTTTTTGCGGCCTCCTTTACCAATCCGGCAATAAGTAATTCTTTAATTTGGTTAATTGATATTCCTATTTCCCTAGTAGTTGCCTTTGCCCTTTTACACGCCCTTACCCGCGCATTTATAAACCGTAGAATGCACTTTATGTACTTGCCAAGCTTGGTGCTTTTCTCGCTTATCGTAGTTGCGGTAACACACCGTATCGTACCTCCAGAAGCAGTACCTTCTTTTATAAGTAAAGGGTCTTGGGAAATGGTCGGTACGGTAAGTGCAATTTCGTTCAAGTTCCTGTTCATTTTACTTTTTTCCATTTTATTATATAGCTGGAAGTTTTTATCCGAGAAAGAAGAAAAGCAATCGTTATTGGAAGCTACGTTAAAAGAAAAAATGCAGTTGCAAAAAACAACGGCCCAATTGCGAGTGGCAAATGAGAGTCATTTAGATACCATTACACGATTAAAAGAGGAACTTCAAAGGGTTACTGAAGCTTCAAAGATCGAACTTTCGGATCGGCAAAAAGAAGTTTTGGGAAATTTGGGTGCGTTTGGCCATAAGAAATCATATACCGAAATGGCAGAAGCTATGCATATTAGTGTAGACGGTTTTCAGGCGCATATACATCAGATAAAAAAAGTATTGAAAATTAGCGGTTCCGCCGGTAAGAATCAGTTAATCCAGTATGCGCTCGACAATGACCTGTTATCGCATGCAAGTTTGAAGAAAGACTTTTAAGCATTAGGAGTACGTAAGCGTATAGCACCAAATTTTGAACAGTACGTACCCTTTTTTTATTTAGGAAATCTCACGTTTTTGCGCTCACATTTAAAATTAAGAGCGTTATGTATCCTATTTTTCAAAAACTTGTATCCAATGCAATCCCTACTTTAGACCAACAAATAGATGGTGCATTTGAAAATGCCACAGGCTGGTTCGCGGATGCTATTTTTTCAGAAATTCCGATTAATGAAACGGTGGGAATCCCATGGGTATTGGTAGTACTTTTGTTGGGAGCCGGGTATTTTACCATCTATTTCAAGGGAATCAATTTTCGAGGCTTTTTCACCGCAATTCGAATTGTTCAAGGAAAGTATGATGATTTGGAAAAATCAAGTGAAGTTTCAAATAGCGCAACAGAAGATTTAATTGATACAATTAAAATTGAAGGGCATCATGGCGAGGTCACTCATTTTCAAGCTTTGACCGCAGCACTTTCGGCCACGGTAGGTCTAGGAAACATCGCAGGGGTTGCGATTGCCTTATCAATAGGAGGGCCTGGAGCTACTTTTTGGATGATTCTTGTGGGTTTTTTAGGTATGGCCTCAAAATTTGTGGAATGCACGTTGGGCGTAAAGTACCGTGAGATTGCAGCCGATGGGACCGTTTATGGAGGTCCCATGTATTATTTGACTAAGGGACTTCGGGAAAAAGGATGGCAAAAACTTGGGAAAATTCTTGCGATCTCTTTTGCAATTATGTGTATCGGTGGCTCTTTTGGCGGCGGTAATATGTTTCAAGTTAACCAGGCCTTTAAGCTGTTTGAATATGTTACTGGTGCGGAGCATAGTTTTATCTATGGAAAAGGGTGGTTGTTCGGACTCATTATGGCAATTTTTGTTGGCATGGTGATTATAGGAGGTATCAAGAAAATTGCGAAAGTGACCGATAAGATAGTGCCGGCAATGGTGGTCATGTATGTATTGGCCGTAGTGTTGATTTTAGGTATCAATTATCAGGCGGTTCCCGACGCTATCATGGCCATTTTCAACGGTGCTTTTTCTCCAGATGGAGTTGTAGGCGGATTTATAGGAGTGCTCATTCAAGGTTTTAAGCGAGCCGCTTTTTCGAACGAAGCAGGAATCGGTTCTGCTTCAATCGCCCATTCGGCGGTTAAGACCAAGTTCGCTGCTAGCGAAGGTATGGTTGCCCTATTGGAACCATTTATCGATACCGTGGTTGTATGTACGATGACCGCACTGGTATTGATTGTTACCGATCAACTAGTGATAGGTGCAGAAATCAATGATGCGCAAGGAGTGGTGCTTACATCAAATGCTTTGGCCAGCGGAATATCTTGGTTTCCCTACCTCTTATCTTTTGCCGTAATTCTTTTTGCTTTTTCATCTATGATTTCATGGTCCTATTATGGGTACCAAGCGTGGTCTTTTCTTTTTGGAAGAGGAAAACGAATGGAATATACCTATAAGACCCTGTTCTGCATTTTTGTCATAATCGGAGCAGCGGCTAGTTTGGGGTCGGTGACATATTTTTCCGACGCTATGATTTTTGCGATGCTAGTACCCAATATGATAGGACTGGTAATCTTATTGCCAAAGGTAAAGGAAGAGCTGGAAAACTATCAACAGGCGATCAATCGCAGAAATGGTTAGTCATTTTTTTTTATTTTTATTTCCCCACTTTAAAGGTGTCGGACGGCTACAAACTCAAAAAGAAAATTAAATATTTGTAGGAAACCGATTTAATCGTTTATTTTTAAAGTATGGAATGGAACGATATAGAAAAGTACCTGCAAATAGCAATAGATAAAGCGGTTTTTTACCTCCCAAAAATAGTACTTGCGGGAATCATTTTATGGGTAGGTTTCAAGGTGGTAAGAAAATTGGTTCAGCTATTTGGAAATCTTCTTAAAAAGACGGGCTTTTCGGAAACCTTGCGGCCATTTTTGTCTTCGACCGTCGGAATACTTTTAAAGGGTACCGTATTGTTTGTAATTGCTTCGGTTCTGGGAGCGGACCTTACAGGTCTGGTGGCAATACTTGCGGCAGCGGGTTTTGCGGTTGGTATGGCATTGCAGGGCAGTCTGGGAAATTTTGCCTCCGGAATCTTGATTTTAACGCTTAAACCTTATAAAGCTGGCGATTGGATTCAAGTTGAAGATAAGTTCGGGAGGGTAGAGGAAATAGGAATTTTTAGTACCGATGTGTTGACCCCAGGGAATAAAATTTTGATTATCCCTAATTCAATGATTACCGATTCGGTTGTCACGAATTATTCTGAAAAGGGTATGACACGTTTGGAATTAGAAGTGACGATGCCGTACGAAGAAAGTTTTCCTAGAGTACAACAGATTATAAGCCAGGCACTGGCCGAAGTGCCGAAAATTTTGGAGAACCCTCGTCCTGAAATAGGTATAAATAACTTTGACTCCCATAGTATTACCCTTCTTGTGCGACCTTATGTTTTACCCGATGATTTTTGGGAGGTTACCTTTGGTGCCAATAAGGCCATTAAAAAAGCATTTAGTAGTAACCAAGTTAAAGTGGCTTATTCTGAAGGAGTAGAAATGGGGCTTATTGGAGAATAGGAAGTATTATAACCATTATTTTTTTCCTAAATTCTAATAGAATTGAGGTTAAATTCTTTTTGGCCTTATTTTTGATAACTATTGTTCTAAAATTCGGGGTTTGGACTTACGTATTGTAGTAACTAATGCCTGGGACAAAAGCGTATGAAAAAAATTTTACTGGTTTTGGTTTTGGGAGTTGCTTTTTCAACGACCGCACAGAAAATTTCTCTTAAAAAAGGCTCCATTGTGGATTCTCTTCCAATAAACGATTCAATTCCTGAGAGTTTTGCGTTGTATCTGCCCAAGAAATTTAATCCGATTAAGAAATGGCCGATACTCTTTGTATACGATATGCAAGGTAGAGGTCGGCAGACATTAAACATGTTTAGGGCGGCAGCTGAAAAAGAAGGGTATATCTTGGCTTCTTCGAATAATATTCATGATAGTTTGCCCATTGCAAATAATTTACGCGTTTCAAGTAGATTGTTCTCTAGTGTAGACAACCTACTGCCTATCGACCCAGATAGAGTCTATACTGGAGGATTTGAAGCGGGGGCTCGTTTGGCAGCAATGATACCATCATTTATCAAATCGGTAGAAGGGGTGCTGCTCTGTGGAGCAACCATCCCCAATACCGAGGTATTGACATTAAAAAATCCCTTTCATGTTGTGGGGATTGTTGGGAACCGTGATTTCAACTACCCAACGAACTTAGCGGTTGAGAAAACTTTGAACAAGTTGCGGTTTCCAAATCAGTTATTGGTCTTTGATGGTGGACAAGAATGGCCAACTACAGAATATTTGGCCAAGGCAATGGAGATTTTTACACTTTCGGCAATGGCAAAAAACAACATAGCACGAGATAGTGCCTATGTTGATCGTACTTACGATGAAAATATTTTGAAGATCAATAAGTTGATAAGTGATCAGAAACACTTATTGGCCTATGATCTTTTAGAGGAAACCATTGACATTTACCTGCCGCATAAGTCGGTAGACTCCATACGGGAGACTGCAAAGACCCTAAAGAGAAGCAAAGGATATAAAAATAAAAACCGAAGTCAGAACAATGCATTTTTTAAAGAATCTTTTCTAAAGGAAGATTATGGGTACTACTTAGAAGAAGATATTAGGACCTATAACTATAATAATTTAGGTTGGTGGACCTATCAAATGGAAGAAATAGTAAAGTATGAGAATCACGCAAATCTGGCAACACGACAAATGGGCTCGCGACTACGCGGCTATATAAATGCCTTGATAGCCGATACTATTGATGAAGTTCAACTAGATGAACAGCGCGATTTGGAAGCATTGAATCTTTTATGGATGCTCAAGACCATTACCGATCCTAAGGAATATGAAAATTATCTAAAAGTAATTTCCAATAGTTCCCTGATCGACGATTATGGTACTGCCTTGTTTTATTTAGAAGAGCTTCTTAAAAACGGGTATACCGATAAGGCCAAATTATACGCAATTGCGAATACCGCTTTGTTACGCATTACGCCCGAGTTCAATGAAATTGTCGAAAAATACCTAAAAGGCGCCCGATACGAGATTATTGAGGAATAAAATAAGGGACCTCTTCTAGTTTCCACTCGATAACGAGTCCCCTTGCCAAGGATTTTGCTATTTCCTTACCATAAAGCAGTTCACATAAATAAAGTGCAGCTTCAAAACTTTTGGCGCCACCGGCAGAAGTAATGTATTTTCCGTCATGTACGAATAGTACGCTATCTTTTACATTGAGTTTCGGAAACATGGATTTGTATCTTCCAATATCACTGGGGAAGGTGGTGGAGACAACCTCATTTAAGATACCTGTTTTTGCCAATACAAAGGCCCCATCGCAATGACTGGTCATAAACAGCGCATTTTTATCTACCCTTTTTACAAAATTCAATAGTATAGTATCATTGAGGTCGGTATCTAAATGATGCTCGGCACTGGGTACGACCAAGATGTCTATCGGGGGTAAGCTATCCTGAGTATAATCAAAATCGGGCAACAAACGAACCCCTTCAAAAGTAGTAATAGGGTCAAGGGTATTGGCAACGGTAAAAGTGTTCATTGCCTTGATTCCTTTTCGATATTGTGTATGCTGAAAAATATCGAATGGGGCAGTGAACTCTGTATTGTAAGTACCATCCATGATTAAAAAAGCCACATTATAACGATCGGTTTTCAAATTAGGCAATATGCGTTCGGCTTTTTTGGGGGTGGGGTCATTTTTTGGATATTGTTGGCAACTACTAAACAATAGAATGATCGACAACAGCAGGGAGAATTTTTTCATTTTTATATCGTTTCCTAGGGTAAGGTACGTTAATTTATAAAATAGACGAACCGCAAAAAGTGTATTTTTGAACAACGAATCACTTCAATATGAAATATTTTTACCTTTCATTGTTGTTTTTGGTATTAGGCTGTAAGCCAGACAAGAAATACCATGAAACCCAGAAACATTCGCCAGAATTTGTTGCCAAAGGCACTTTGGGAGAAATCGCAGCATTTCAACAAAAATTGAATGGGGAATTTAAAAACCCTGAAACGTCACCCTTGCCGGATCGCTATCGAAAGGACTTTGAGGCCTTGGTTTTTTTTGAAGCGGATACGAGCTACACCGTGCAGGCACAATTGGTACGAACTCCGAATACAATTCCGTTTGAAATGCCTACGACGACCAATAGAAGATCAAAAGAGCGGGTGTATGGTGTGTTACACTTTATCTTGAAAGGAAAAAAGTATCGGTTAGAAGTTTATCAGAACGAAGAATTGATGCAACAAAAAGGATATGAAGACTATCTCTTTTTACCTTTTGCAGACGAGACCAATGGGGTGGAAACCTATGGGGGTGGCCGTTATATTGACTTGAAAATTCCGATTGGGGATACGTTGCAATTAGATTTTAACAGGGCGTACAACCCGTATTGTGTTTACAATAAAAAGTACTCTTGTCCGATAGTACCAACGGTAAACGCCCTGAATTTAGAAATAAGGGCAGGGGTGAAGGATTTTATACCCACTGAAAAATAAAAATCCCGGTCAGCTGACGACCGGGATTTTGTGTAAAACAAAGTGTAATAATCAACCAATTAACTTTCGGTTTTAGAATGAGTAGACTGCTGCCAAGATAAAGGAAGCAAGACTCCCTTCGGGCTCTAAATCCCCGTTTAGAAATACATCTTCCGAGGCACTGTCCAATCTTAATTCGGGCTTGATCATCAAGTTTCCTATTGTAGCACTACCAGTTAAAGTAACCGCTATAACACTTGCATCCCCATCTGCATCGGTGCCTCCAATAGCACCGAAATTTCCTGTTTCGGCAAAATATTCTCCTCGTAATCCTATTGCAAAGTGATCCGAAGTGGTTAGTTGAGGATAGAGCGCTACACCTGTAAATCCGGTGCCATCCGTATCTTGATAGGAGGCATTCAATCCTAAAAAGAAAGAATCGGTAATATCAAAACCACCTGTATAATCTATTTGAAACAAAGATTTTACATCGGTATCAACAAGATTCCCGTTGGCATCTAAGGCTTCTCCAAATCCTTGAGGACCATATACTACATTCAAAAACTGTCCTGAATACCCCAGTTGAGCACCCAAACTGTAGTTTCCAAAAGGGTTTATATCTGTTAAGTCGGTGGCATTCATAACCGCTAGCATTGCCGACCAATCGCTTCCTAGGTCAAAATCTGCTTTTAGGCCTGCATGTGAAAAAGGACCATATGAAAAAAGATAGGATGTGCTATAGTTAAAGTTAGCGGTAGGGGAGATAACCTCGTACCCCAAGAAGGTATTGAAGTTACCAAGGGTCAGTTTTACCTTGTCGCTAACGTTCCAGTATACATAGAGCTGATTCACAATGTTCGCGGATCCAACTGGCGAGCCAAATACAGCTTCTTCCCCTCTAGGTCCAAAAACCAGATCAGCGACGAAACCTACTTTTTCACCTTCATATCCTGCTATCAAGTTTACCATTCCCAAGGCAAATCCCGGTCTATTGGCAAAAGAAGTACCAGGCACTGCCGGGGTTGCTACAATATTTTCGTTAGCATCCGGGATGAATTTATTCAATCCGCCTAAATTTGTCCTATAATAAGCATCAACTGATCCGCTAAAAGTGAATTTTGGTGAGGTATCTTCCTCGATTTCCTCCTCCTGAGCAAAAGCAAATGATGTCGTTAAAAGCAGAAAGCCCAAAACAAAGATATTTTTTGCGAATTTTGTATTTGTAATCGTTTTCATTTCTCAATAAGTTTAAGTTGTCCTTTTTATGAATTCTGGACGTTAGTATATGCTATTGTGAGTGTAAAAGGTTATAAGACGGAGCGTTCTGCAAAACGCTCCGTTTGCTTTTGTATTAATTAATCGTTCATGAAATCTGGATACGCATCCATACCGTGTTCATGAAGGTCCAGACCTTCGACTTCTTCTTCTTTGGAAACTCGAATACCAATGGTTGATTTTAAAGCGAAAAGAATGATAAATGAAGTTACACAACAGAAAACCCCTGTAGCACCGACTCCGGCCAATTGCCATACAAATTGATCTCCACCTGCTTTCGTTCCAAAAATCCCAACTGCTAGGGTACCCCAAATTCCACAAATCAAGTGAACGGCAATCGCACCAACTGGGTCGTCTAATTTTATTTTATCGATAAGGGCAACAGCACCTACTATAATTGCTCCTGCAATGACCCCTATAATGACTGATTCATTGGGTGACATTAAATCGGCTCCTGCAGTAATACCTACTAATCCACCAAGTATTCCGTTTAAAAACATAGTTAAATCGTAGTTTTTATAAAGAAGGGTCGATATTATGAATGCAGAAACACCACCAGCGGCTGCTGCCAACGAAGTGGTAACCAAAACGATAGAGGTGCCGGCAGGGTCAGCTGATAGAATAGAGCCTCCATTAAAGCCAAACCATCCCAACCAAAGAATTAAGACTCCTGCTGTTGCCAACGGAATGCTATGCCCCGGGATGGCCTTGGGTTTGCCATCTTCGCCGAATTTGCCTACACGGGCCCCAAGTAAGTAAACAGCAATAAGTGCTGCCCATCCTCCAACTGAATGCACTAAAGTAGAGCCTGCAAAGTCATGAAAACCGCCTGCATCGCCGCCAAGCGTGGACAAAAATCCTCCACCCCATTGCCATGAGCCTACAATAGGATAAACAAGGCCTACATAGATGATTGTAAAAATCATGAATGCACCTAACTTAATTCGTTCCGCTACGGCTCCCGATACAATGGTGGCTGCAGTAGCGGCAAACATTCCCTGGAATAAAAAGTCGGTCCAATAGGTATAGCCCTCATTGTAGGCCAAATCTAGAGTGCCTTCTGCGTTAAGCGGAGCTTCTAAACCAAAACCGGCGAATCCAAGATAACCATTAAAGTCTCCTGGATACATTAGGTTGAAACCTCCTATATAGTATAAAAGAAGGCCAACACAAATAATAAAAACATTTTTGAATAAAATATTGATTGTATTTTTTTGTCGGGTCAAACCAATTTCCAAAAAGGCAAAACCGGTATGCATGAAGAATACCAAAGCGGTACATACCATCATCCATACATTGTTAGCTGTAAATAATCCTGCGTCCATAATAATTCTCGTTTGTTGGTTTAAAACTTAGTTGATTCCCGCTTGTCCGTTTTCTTTGGTCCGTATTCGATATGCATCTATCATATCTGACACGAAGACTTTTCCGTCTCCCACATTGCCTGTATAAGCAGCTTCCAAAATTGCATTGACCGTTTTTTCTAAAAACTCGTCAGATACCACTATTGAGAGATATCGGCGTTGAATGTCTGTGGTGCTATAGGAAATACCACGGTATACATGGCCTTGTTTTTCATTTCCTACCCCAGTGACGTCCCAGTAGCTGAAAAAGTTGACTTCGATTTGATGCAGCGCTTTCTTAACATCATCGAATTTCGATTTTCTAATAATTGCCTCGATTTTTTTCATGAGATTGATTTTTGTTTTTACGGCGTAAATATATTTTAAAATTACACAACCCTATGTTTTTTAGGGTGATATGGTATATTTTTGTATTTATCTTAATTATATCCCTATAATTTTAGGGGTGCTGTATTTTTAATGGGTATAAATTGTAATATTAACTAAAGGTTAACTCATGAGGTGATAGAAAATTATAAAAAGAAGGTTTACGGTCGTTGAATTTGTGGTATCCGCAAATATTTAACAAAATTGCTGCCTATTTTTAAAAAACCATAAAAATGAGAAAAGCGGGTGTTGCTATAGTAAACGAGCGAGCCACAGACCCAAGGCTACGGCAATGACCCCGATAGCAATGCTGCAGAGTGTGTAGAAAGAAAAATGAAGTAAGGCACCATCGCGAAGAAGGTTGTGCTTTTCAAAAGCAAAAGTTGAGAAGGTCGTAAAACCACCGCAAAAACCGGTTACTAATAATAAGGTATGGTTTTGGGAAATAAGATTTTCTTTCAAAGATAGGCCCATTAAAAATCCGATCAGCAAACAACCTATACTATTGACCAAAAAAGTGCCGAGGAAAAAATGCTGAAAATAATCGTTGAGTATTTTAGAAATTAAGTAGCGCAACATGCTGCCAAGACCACCACCAAGAAAGACAAGGAAAAAGGATTTCATAGGGGTATTTATAACAACACGATCTATTGAATTATAATCATAATAATAAAGATACTATTAAACAGGGAACGTTTAAAAATAGATTTCCACTCCAGAAGTAAGGCGGTCTAAAGATATTAAACTAAACTGCTTTTTTATACTTGGAAGATATTAAATCTATAGGATAGATTTTCGATTCGGGGATTGCGGAATTTTCCTTCGTTTTTTTGACCGTTTTTTCTGAAATTTCGTTCAGGCCAAAAAACATGAAAATCGCGTTCGCCACGAGTAAGATAAATAGTATACTAAAAAAAGTCATCATTTGTTGCCCCTTATAGATGAATAACGTAAAATTACGCCATTTGTTCTTATATACGAGGCAAATCGGAAAATTGTTGTGAACAAGTCAATTTTTGTTGTGAACGTAAGTTTTTTGTTAAATTTTAAAGAAAAATTTAATACAAAAGAGGATAATTATAAATATTATAAAGAAAATACCTACCCACTTAACGCCTTTGTAGTTTTTTGCATGCAACTTTTTGTCCTTTGCATAGGTAAACACGATAATTAGCGTAAAAACGATGAGAAAACATATTGCAAAAAACCATTGTCCGGTGCTAAACATATTCCTTATTTTTATACAAAACTAACCCAAGTAGGTCAAACTTTTCGATTCATAGTAAAAAGTTTGATATACTTATTAATTTAAAATTCCCATGAAAAACAAAATGAAGGCGGTAGAATTGTTTCACAACGCATTTGGTCTAGGGGTATCCCAAGAAATGAGGGCCAATTTAGGTGCTGCCAAGAATTTACTTCGTTTTAATTTGATGGATGAGGAGAATAAAGAGTACCTAGAGGCTGCAGGTAATAATGACTTAATCGAAGTTGCCGATGCCTTGGGCGACATGTTGTATATATTGTGCGGAACGATTTTGGAACACGGCATGCAGTATAAGATAGAAGAGGTGTTTGAGGAGATCCAACGAAGCAATATGAGTAAACTAGGAAGTGACGGTAAGCCCATTTACCGAGAAGATGGTAAGGTGCTCAAAGGCCCCAACTATTTTAAGCCCGATATTAAGGCGATCTTAGAATCGTAAGGGAAACCTATATCTAGGAATCGGCGAACGCAAGGATGCCTAAGATACTTGGTTTTGTGAGTGCCACTCTTTGGGTGTGCACTGCAAGATTTCATAAACCAATATATTTTAGCCTGGCCAATAAACAACCTAACAAATGCAAACCCTACAGCGGTGGGGTCAGGTCCCTAGACCTTGAATCGCCACCCAAAGGAATCTTTAGAACGGTTATATTGTATGTCGGTAATCCGTTTTTTAAGTCGGGTCGCATAACTATCCGATAGCTCCGGAAGGTCATAATCCGTTTCCTTAAAACCAAACGCAGCAATGGGCGAAACTACCGCCGCTGTTCCTGCACCGAACATTTCCTTGAGCGATCCATTTTTGGCCGCCGCCACCACTTCCGAAACACTTATTTTTCGAACTTCGGTGGGAATGCCCTCGTCTTCTGCAATTTTGAGAATACTTTTACGGGTAATGCCGTCAAGAATACGATCACTGGTCGGGCCGGTAATCAAAGTGTCATTGATGCGAACGAAAATATTCATGGCACCGGCCTCCTCAATATATTCATGGGTATTGTCATCGGTCCAAATTACTTGATTGTATCCTTTCTTTACCGCCAATTGTGTAGGGTAAAATTGCCCCGCATAATTACCGCCTGCCTTTGCATAGCCTACACCCCCATTGGCCGCCCTTGAATAAGTTTCTTCGATGAGTACTTTTACTTTTCCTGAAAAATAGGCGCCAGACGGGGCCAAACAGATGATAAATTTGTATTCATCTGCCGGGGACGCGTGAAAACCTTTCCCTGAAGCGAATATGAATGGGCGTATATATAGGGAGCTTCCTTCTTTTTCTGGAATCCACTTTTTGTCCAATTCTATTAAGGTGCGTAGTCCTTCAATAAAGAAATTTTCTGGCAGTTCGGGAATCGACATCCGATTCGCCGAGATGTTGAAACGCTTAAAATTATCCATTGGTCGAAACATCCATACATCGTCGTTTCTATCTTTATAGGCTTTCATTCCTTCAAAGATAGATTGGCCATAATGAAAAATCTTAGCAGAAGGTTCTAGACTAATTGCCTGGTAGGGCATAATTTTAGGTGTTTGCCATGCGCCATCCTTAAAGTCACAGACCAACATATGATCTGTAAAGACCGATCCAAAGTTTAAATTGTCGAAATCTACCTGGTCAATTTTTGATGTTTTTGCCTTTTCAATACTGAAAGGTTTCGTCGTGGTTTCCATTTGAGAGCGATTTAATAGGAATAAAATTAACTAAATATAGCTATAAGGACTTCATTTTTCGTTCAAAAATGACCAATTTTGCAGTATAGTTTTAATTTTTGATAGATATGAAAGGAATTAACATTTTAATTGCACTTTTATCGGTAGTAAGCAGCGGTTGGGCGCAAAATCGACAAACGAAAGAAGAAATAGCTCAAACGGCTATTCCCATTGAGGTTACCTTGGGGTCGGATGTAGATCAAAATGGAAGCCTTACATCGGTACAAATGTTTGAAAAGTATCAAAACTTGGCGGTTAACGATACGGTGCAGTCCAAATTTAGCGGGGAAGTATTAGAAGTTTGCCAAGCCAAAGGTTGTTGGATGAAATTGACCTTGAAAGATGGTCAAGAAGCAATGGTTCGTTTTAAGGATTATGGCTTTTTTATGCCCAAAGATATCGCTGGTCGAAAAGTGATCGTGAATGGTTTGGCCTTCGTTTCGGAGATGAGTGTTGAGGATCAGCGACATTATGCAAAGGACGCTGGTAAATCTGACGCCGAAATCACCGAAATTACCACACCTAAAAAGACCTATGGTTTTGAAGCTGATGGGGTGGTCTTAAAGCAGTAGCTTGAAGCGTACTATTATAACGACCGGAGATGGTTCTAAAACCATTCGATTAGAGGAGTGGAACGAACAATACCACTCAAAGCATGGAGCCTTTCAAGAAGCCTATCACGTGTTTATAAGAAATGGCCTCGACTTATTTTGCGAAACCGATATAGCCATTTTGGAAATTGGTTTCGGAACAGGACTAAATGCTTTAATCACATATCTGGAAGCTGCCAAAAAGAATATTAACATAACGTACGTTGGGGTAGAAGCATATCCCGTGCTTCCCGAAGAATGGCAACGACTGGATTATGTTTCTGAATTGCAACAAGAAGGGTTAACGACCGTTTTCGAAAAGATGCATACTTCTGTATGGGGATCCCCTGCTACGCTTTCCGAAAGTTTTATACTTATCAAACAGCAAAAAGAATTTCAAACGATAGTGGATGATAACCTGTTTAACCTTATTTACTTCGATGCTTTTGGCGCCAGGGTACAACCCGAGTTATGGACCGAAGCTATTTTTTTAAAAATGTATAAGGCTCTTAAACCGGGTGGAGTTTTGGTTACCTATGCTGCAAAAGGAAGCGTACGCCGCGCGATGCAGTCGGTTGGCTTCCAAATCGAACGTCTTCCCGGGCCACCAGGAAAACGAGAAATGCTTCGCGCAACAAAAGGTCAAACCCAATGATGATCTTACTCTAAATAGTTGTTTTTAATCTACTTGACTTTTGATTAACACTAAACAAGTCTGTTAAATCCAAATTAAACTTGCGGTAGCGGCCCTTTAAAAACCATACTTTTGTATCATGAAAGTATTGATTACCGGGGCAACGGGACTTGTAGGTGGTGCGATTACGGCGCTTTGCCGTACCAATGACATCGCCGTTAACTACCTAACCACAAGCAAGGGCAAAATTGTATCGAGCGAAGCGTGTCAAGGTTTTTATTGGAATCCAAGTATTGGAGAAATTGATATGGAGTGCTTTAAAGGGGTAACCGCAATAATTAATCTTGCTGGCGCCAGTATATCCAAGCGATGGTCACCTGCTTATAAGAAGAAGGTACTTGCGAGTCGTATTGATAGTTTAAAAACGCTTCACCAAGGTATTTCAAAAATAGACAGAAGTCAACTGGTCTCCTTTGTTTCGGCATCGGCGATAGGCATTTACCCCGATTCCCTAACAAAATACTATGATGAAGCAGAAATTCAAGTAGATGCCAGTTTTCTAGGGGAGGTAGTTGCCAAATGGGAGCGAGCGGTAGCCTCGTTTAGTAATTTTGAATTTTCGGTTGCCAAAGTGCGTATTGGTTTAGTCATGTCCGACAAGGGAGGGGCGCTACCCGAAATGGCACGTCCTATAAAATACTTTGCGGGTGCCGCTTTTGGATCTGGTCTACAATGGCAGTCATGGATTCATATTCAAGATCTGGCAAGAATGTTTCTGTTCATTGCGGAAAATGAGCTTAAAGGGGTGTTTAATGGCGTTGGCCCTAACCCGGTTACCAATAAGAAGTTGATAAAAGAAATTGCAAAAGTACTTAGAAGACCTTTGTTTCTTCCGAATATTCCAAGATTTGTTATGCAGACTTTGTTGGGAGAAATGTCTTATATTCTTTTTGCCAGCCAACGTGTAAGTTCTAAAAAAATAGAAGAAGAGGGTTTTGTTTTTTATCACAGTAATATTCGCAAGACTATAGAAAGCATCTACCTTCAAGAGCAGTCTGCCTCCCCTTCCGATACGATTTTTCATAAAGAATATGTATAAAGTTGTTTTGTACCTACATATACGTAAACGAATAATCCGCCTTGTGCGGGTTTTTTTATTTAATGACATTTTGACATTTTTAAAGAATTGGCAGTACTTTTGCCAGTTAAAAGAAGTACTAAAAAAATAGGAATACCAATATGAGTGAAAAAGAGAATCCCGAAAATCTAGAGGAACTTCTTTCTGAAGATATGCAAGAAGAGCAAGTATCGGAAAACGAAACCGAATCTGCCGAGGATGAGGAGAGTTCTGCCGAAGATCAGTTGAGAGAGGACTTGGCTAAGGAAAAGGAAAAATTTCTACGCCTTTTTGCTGAATTTGAAAATTACAAGAAACGTACCTCTAAGGAACGTATGGAATTATTCAAGACAGCTGGCCAAGAGGTAATGATAGCATTATTGCCTGTGCACGATGATTTTGATAGAGCCATGAAAGAACTGGCCAAATCGGAAGACAAAGAGATGTTCAAAGGAGTTGAATTGATAAGGAATAAGTTTAAAGAAACATTGAAGGCAAAAGGGCTTCAGGAAATTACTATAAAACCTGGTGATGCCTTTGATGCGGAAGTACATAATGCCATTACCCAAATACCCGCGCCGAGCAAGAAGATGAAAGGAAAAATCATCGATGTGGTTGAAAAGGGCTTTTCCTTGGGGGATAAAATTATTCGTCACCCAAAAGTGGTGGTAGGAAACTAAAATAGTTATGAAGGAAGATTTTTATTCCATATTAGGAGTTAGCAAAAGCGCTTCGGCCGCCGAAATCAAAAAGGCCTATCGTAAAAAGGCCATTGAATACCATCCTGACAAGAATCAAGGTGATCCCAAGGCGGAGGAAATGTTTAAAAAGGCTGCTGAGGCCTATGAAGTGCTAAGCGATGCCGATAAAAAAGCACGGTATGACCAGTTTGGACATGCGGCTTTCGAAGGCGGCGGCGGCGGCGGTTTTGGCGGCGGCATGAATATGGACGACATTTTTAGCCAGTTCGGTGATATCTTTGGAGGTGGTTTTAGCGGTTTTGGAGGATTTGGAGGCGGCGGTGGCCAACGACGGGTGAAAGGAAGTAATCTTAGGATTCGGGTAAAACTCAACCTTGAGGAAGTGGCCAATGGTGTAGAGAAAAAAGTAAAAGTTCGTAGAAAAATCCAGGCCGATGGGGTTACTTATAAAACTTGTGGTACCTGCGGTGGGCAAGGTCAAGTAACCAAGGTTACCAATACAATTTTAGGACGTATGCAAACTGCGGCGGCATGTAGTAGCTGCGGTGGTAGTGGACAAATTTTGGACCGCAAACCCGCCGATGCAGATACGCAAGGGATGCGGGTAGCGGAAGAAACAGTTTTAATCAAAATCCCTGCCGGGGTAGAAGAAGGGATGCAATTGAAGGTTGGTGGAAAAGGAAACGATGCCCCAGGAAATGGTATTCCGGGAGACCTTCTTGTAGCGATAGAAACAGAAGATCACAAAACCTTGAAACGAGAAGGCGATAACCTTCATTACGATTTGTACATAAGTATCTCTGAAGCGGTTTTGGGAACTTCAAAAGAAATTGATTCTGTGGGAGGGCAAGTGCGTATTAAACTTGAGCAAGGTATTCAGTCTGGTAAAATACTTCGCTTGCGAGGAAAGGGAGTCTCAAGCCTTAATGGGTATGGGAGCGGTGATTTGTTGGTGCATGTTAATGTATGGACACCAAAGGAATTGAACAAAGAACAGAAAGAGTTTTTTGAGCGAATGCGGAACAACGAAAACTTTGAACCGAAGCCCGAGAAATCTGATAAATCTTTCTTTGAAAAGGTTAAAGATATGTTCTCTTAACATAATTTAATACCATTTTTAAAATAAAAACGTATATTTGACTTGGTGTTGGGAAACCAATACCAATTTTCTTTTTCATAGCAATTTTTTTCCCATCCTTATTCATTTAAGGGTGGGTTTTGTTTTTTAGATTCTTTTTTGAACAGACTTTCCTAGTAGAAATGAGTGTCGATAGTGTCGGTTTTGTCTTCCAGAGATAGTGCTTTTTTTTTACAAGGAACCCTATACTGTTGTCATAAGCTAAGCGGTGACTTTTTGATGCCCTAGAGGTTTCTTTCACCATTCATGTCCGTAATCCCTTCTTAAATCTAAAACTATTTTACAAAGACACCTATTGCGTTTACTTTTTAGCATTGATTATTTCTTGCTATTTTTCTTGTGCTGTTCGATAGTGAAAAGTTGTGGATTTGCAAAAGACGGTTGAAAGCATTTAGCTATCTTTGGTAAAATTGCCTACATGAACAATATTTTGGTCACGAAAGAAGTCACCAAACACTTTGGAAATTATACCGCACTAGATAAGGTCTCTTTAGAAATCCCAAAAAATTGTATTTATGGTTTGCTTGGCCCGAATGGTGCGGGTAAGACCACATTGATTCGAATCATCAATCAGATTACCTACCCGGATCAGGGGGAGGTAATGTTTGATGGGAAACCTTTACGACCAGAGCACATTTCAATGATCGGATACTTGCCCGAAGAACGGGGCCTTTATAAGAGTATGAAGGTAGGGGAGCAGGCCCTTTATTTGGCGCGCTTGAAAGGATTGGATAAGGTCGAAGCGAAAAAAAGACTTAAATACTGGTTTGATCGTTTGGATATTGGCGATTGGTGGAACAAAAAGATTCAGGAACTGTCTAAGGGAATGGCACAAAAAATCCAGTTCATAGTTACGGTATTACATGCTCCCAAACTTTTAATTTTCGACGAGCCTTTTAGTGGTTTCGATCCGATCAATGCCAACCTTATTAAAGATGAAATCTTGAAATTGAAGGACCAGGGTACATCGATTATTTTTTCTACCCACCGAATGGAGTCGGTTGAGGAACTATGTGAGCATATTGCATTGCTGCACCGTTCAGAGAAAATCTTGGACGGTAAACTATCGGATATAAAGAAAGCATATAAAAAAAATCGGTTTCAAGTTGGGATGTATTCGGAAAATGGAGAGATTGATTTAGACGAGATCAAGACTAAATTTAAGCTTTCTTTCGTTGCTCATGATCTTGTAGAAAAACAACTAAACTTTACCGTTCAATTACCGACCAGCGATTCGAGAGGGTTATTGAGCTATCTTTCGGAGAAAGGGAATATTCACCATTTTCAGGAAAAAATTCCTTCTGCCAACGAAATATTTATCCAAACAGTGCAAAGCAAAAGTGCTCATGAGTAAATTGCCATTGATTATAAGACGGGAGTATTTGGCAAAGGTGCGAAACAAATCGTTCGTAATAATGACCTTTCTTAGCCCTGTGCTCATGGTTGCCATGGTAGTGCTTGTTGCCTATCTGGCACAGGTGAACGATGCGGAAAAAAGAGTAGTTGCCGTTTTAAACCAAAGCGACTATTTTTCGACCGATTTTCAAACAACGGAGAGTGTCTCATATATCCGTTTTTTTGATATCGATTTGCAAACTGCGAAAGATTCTACTTCTAATATGGGGTATACAGGTCTGTTGTATATACCATCTGAGGAAAATCTGGAAAGAGTAACGCAAATGGCTGTTTTCTTTACGAAGGATTCACCAAATTCGATTTTTCTTAAAAAATTGGAATGGGTTTTTGAAGATCGCCTTCGGCAAAGCAGGCTCCAACAAATGGGCGTTTCGTCTAAGGAATTTGCAACAGTTGATCGCGAATTTGAAATTAATACAACCACTTTTTCCGGGGAACAGAACTTAAAGCACATCAATGAAATAAAGGCTGGGATTGGTTTGGCTTTTGGTTATTTGATAATGATGTTCATAATTATCTATGGTGGGTTTGTGATGCGAAGTGTCATCGAAGAGAAGACAAGTAGAATTATTGAGGTGATCATTTCTTCGGTACGACCATTTCAGCTATTGATGGGGAAAATTATAGGAACCTCTCTTGCCGGCTTAACCCAATTTGCAATTTGGATCGTTTCGGTAGGTATTTTGATTCTTATCGCCAGTATTTTTATAGATGTCGATCTAAACACGTTGAATGAAGGTTCGGATGTTATTAAAAACGAGACCGGTGATGCAATGATGCCCATTCCTTCAATAAGTGAAACTGCCAATCTGTATACGCAGGAAGTATTTGAACTACCTTGGTTAATGTTGATATCTTCTTTTCTAGTATACTTTATTCTGGGCTATCTGATATATAGCTCTATTTATGCGGCCATTGGGGCGGCCGTGGATAATGAGACGGATACGCAGCAGTTTATTTTTCCAATAATATTGCCATTAATGCTTGCTATTTATGTTGGCTTTTTCTCCGTCTTCAACAACCCACATGGCCCTATAGCTGTTGGCTTTTCCCTCTTTCCCCTCACTTCGCCCATCGTAATGCTGATGCGGTTGCCCTGGGGTATAGGTGAAGGGGGCGTTCCGGTTTGGCAACTACTAACCTCAATTTTATTATTATTAGGTACCTTTATTGGTATAGTTTGGTTGGCGGCTAAGATATATCGTGTCGGTATCTTAATGTATGGTAAGAAGCCTACCTATAAAGAACTTTTTAAATGGCTGAAATATTAACGATGTTACAGGGCGAGCCAAGCAAAACGGAAGCGATTTTGAAAGATAATATCTGGGGTACTATCAAAGAATTTTTGAATCTAGGCATACATGTAGGGGAAGGTGATAGTTCTATTCATATCACCATAGGGTTGTTCTTGATGTTGACCTTATCTTTTATAGTGACTTATTTTGCGCTCAAATGGCTTAGAAAGCTGTTTACTAGGAAAATGCCCGATGAAGATAAGCAGAAGTTCATCAGCATATTTAAGTTTATTAATTACTTTGTATACATCATCGTGGTGCTAGTTACCATAAGTGCTGCAGGAATTAACATCACAATACTTATTACCGCTTCTGCGGCCTTGTTTGTTGGTTTGGGACTGGCATTACAAGAGCTATTTCAAGATGTTATTGGTGGTGTCTTTATTATTTTAGACAAATCACTTAGTGTCGGGGACATTGTAGAAGTCGACAACAAGGTTGGCAGGGTTTTTGAAATTAAACTGCGTACAACCAGGGCAATTACCCGCGACGACAAAGTGATTATCATTCCAAATCATCACTTTATAAGTGATATAATCTATAATTATACCCAAAACCACAGAACCACAAGGGAATCTGTGAATGTAGGTGTAGCGTATGGTAGTGATGTACTCTTGGTGACAAGAATTTTAGAAGAAGCCGCTATGGAACAAAAAGGAGTATTGCCAAAACCAAAACCGTTTGTGCTGTTCGAGGACTTTGGAGATTCGTCTCTGCTATTTTCTATTCAGTTTTACGTAAACGATAGTTTTTCTGACCCAAAAATAAAGAGCGCCGTGCGATATGCTATAGATGCCAAGTTTCGAGCGCATCAAATTAGTATTCCGTTTCCCCAACGAGATGTGCATATCTTTGAGAATAGTAGAGGAAATGGGTAAACAAAAATATGATTGGTCCAAGGTGGTACTTGGCTTTTTTTTCTATCTGTGTTCGGGTTATTTTATTTTTTGCCAAACTACAGATTTACTTCGTTTAGAATATACGGTCATACCAGAAAACCAATTTGGTATTCGAACAAATAGGTATAGGGCTTTGTTTAATATACCGATTAAATTGGTCGAGGACCAATACTTTGTAACGGGCCTGGAATACAATCGATATGAATTTGAGTTCGATGTTGAACAACCCTTCCAAGTAAGCACTTTAGAAAGACTTCATATTTTGGATTTGAACCTGGGGTACATTTTTAAACTAAACCCTGACTGGCAGGTTGTGGGTATTGTAACCCCACGATTAGCCTCCAATTTTGAAGCAGGAATCGAAAACAATGACTTTCGACTTAATGGTTCCATATTGTTTTGGAAAGAAAAAAAGGAACAAGAGAAACCCTATCGCCTTATTTTGGGATTAAGTTACAACAGTGCAACCGGTCTTCCGTATCCCTTGCCCCTAATAAATTATTACAAACGATTTCACCCAAATTGGTCGTATACCTTGGGTATACCTAGAACTGATTTTAAATATTACTTAAATGATAAGCATATATTTCAGGCCGTATTTTTTTTAGATGGCTATTTTGTAAACCTTCAAGATGATATCGTGTTGCCTAATAATAATCTTGGTGCCTCTATCTCACTCTCGGCATTGGTAGGTGCCATAGGATATCAATATAAAATAGCAAAACAAATTTCGTTTTATTCGATTGCCGGCTATTCCCTTAAACAAGAAGGACTTATTCGAGACGGAAATCGAGACCGTGTATTCACCTTGAATGACGAGGGAAATTTCTATCTTAGAACGGGATTTAAAATATCAATTTTTTAAAAATAGCAGCATGTCAAGAATTTTGGTAATAGAAGATGAGGCCGCCATTCGTAGAGTACTGGTGAAGATACTTTCTGAAGAGAACGATTCATATACAGTTGAGGAGGCCGAAGATGGCTTGAAAGGCTTGGAAACGGTCAAGAATAATGACTACGACTTGGTACTTTGCGATATTAAAATGCCCAAAATGGATGGGGTAGAGGTGCTAGAGGCTGTAAAAAAAATAAAACCGGAGATTCCGTTTATTATGATTTCAGGGCATGGTGATTTAGATACGGCCGTTGGCACCATGCGTGCCGGAGCTTTCGATTATATATCGAAACCACCCGATTTAAATCGCCTACTGACCACCGTTCGAAATGCACTGGATCGAAAAGAATTGGTAGTGGAGAACAAAATTCTTAAAAAGAAAGTCAGTAAGAACTATGAGATGATCGGGGACAGCAAAGAAATTTCCTCGATTAAAGATATGATAGAAAAGGTAGCGCCGACAGATGCAAGGGTACTCATTACTGGCTCGAACGGAACGGGTAAAGAGTTGGTGGCACATTGGTTGCATGAAAAAAGTCCGCGAAGTAACGGTCCCTTTATTGAGGTTAATTGTGCCGCAATACCCTCTGAATTGATAGAAAGCGAGCTGTTCGGTCATGTCAGGGGTGCTTTTACATCTGCGGTGAAAGATCGTGCGGGCAAATTCGAAGCCGCTAATAAAGGAACCATATTTTTAGATGAGATCGGGGATATGAGTCTTGCGGCGCAGGCTAAAGTGCTGCGCGCGCTTCAAGAGAGTAAAATCTCTAGGGTTGGTACCGATAAAGATATTAAGGTGAACGTACGTGTCATTGCCGCTACCAATAAAGATTTAAAAAAAGAAATTACCGATGGCAAGTTTCGAGAAGACCTATATCATCGATTGGCAGTAATTTTAATAAAAGTACCGTCGCTTAATGACAGAAGAAATGATATTCCATTACTTATTTCGCATTTTACCCAAAAAGTAACCTCTGAACAAGGTATTGCGCCGAAGATGTTTTCAAGCGCAGCTATCAAACTTCTACAAGGGTATGATTGGACTGGAAATATACGCGAGCTGCGCAATGTGGTAGAAAGACTTATTATTTTAGGCGGTAAGGAGGTTACTGATGAGGATGTAAAGCTGTTTGCCAGTAAATAGTGAGCGATCAAACTGTTGCATTGCACTAACCGCCCCTAGTTACAATCACCAATTTTTTCAAGTGCTTCAGCTGTAATTTTTCGGGTTTTGAAATTGTAATATTTGCGACCTTCCGACAAACCTGGTGTCAGCAGTTCTTTTTCGCACTCCTCATATATGTTTTCGGCAAACGACTTCGCCTCTGCGCAGTTGATAGTTTCAACTACTTTGTTTAAAGACTCCCGATACTTTTCCAAAGCTGTGTCTATTTTGTTCTTGAGAAAAACATCAGCCAATCTTTGAATTTCTGACTCATGCTCCAAATCATCATTAGTGTTGGCGTTTTGCGTAAGTTCTTCTGAAGGCGATATGTTTATATGTTCATGATGATTTTCAAGGGCAGAAAGGCTATCATCTGTGTTAATTAAAACTCTTTTCAAAAGACTTTTTGCATCTTCGAGAGAGCTTACTTTAGTAGCCCTCTTTAAAAGATACGCACTTTCTTCCATTCCGATGGCCGCATAGTCACAACCACAGTCATCCATTTGTTTTTTAGATTTTTCAATCGCGTTGAGCGCTTTGAAGGCGTGGTATCTTGTTAAGTTTAGGTCGTTTTTTGAAATGGCTTTCTCGGTCTGAGTTTTTACAAACGTAATATTAGACCCGGCATACTCACAGGCCTCGGTAGGCTTGAGTGCGGTAAGTAATACAAGAATGAGCGCGTAGCTAAAAAAGTGGAACGCTTTCATAATGGGTTTGGTTTGTAGTAAAATTTGGGCATTTTACCCTACAAAGTTAGCTATTGAAGGGCTGTCGAACCTAGTTTTTTCGATACACGGCGCCGGAACGTCGTTATTTTGGATGAACCGGAAAATTCGCTTGACGAATGGTCACTTTTTTTAACAAAATTTACCGTTCACCGATAAAAAATTCTATATTTCATGTATGAAAAACGTTTCAATAGCCGACTATAAAGTCGATAAGGTCATAAAATTATCGCAACGAGCCACTTTCGAGGATTTTGGCGCTACGGATAAAGACCTTAAGAAAGATTTAGAAAAAATAAGGGAAGAGTTGGGTGATTTCCAGGACACCTTGTACGCACATGGAAAATATGCAGTATTAATTTGTATTCAAGGAATGGATACTGCCGGAAAAGACAGTCTAATTCGTGAGGTTTTCAAGGACTTTAACGCAAGAGGAGTGGTAGTGCATAGTTTTAAGGTGCCTACAGAGCTTGAACGCCAACATGATTATCTTTGGCGGCACTACGTAGCTTTGCCGGCTAAAGGAAAATTTGCTGTTTTTAATCGCACTCATTACGAAAACGTATTGGTTACTCGAGTGCACCCAGAGTATATTTTGGGGGAGCACATCCCAGCGATTCATACTGTAAAGAATATCGATCAATCATTTTGGGAAAAAAGATTTGAACAAATCAATAATTTTGAACGCCATATTGCAGAGAATGGCACATTGATTTTTAAGTTTTTTCTGCATCTCTCAAAAGAGGAACAACGGCAACGGCTACTTCGAAGATTAGAATTGAAAGAGAAGAATTGGAAGTTTTCTCCAGGTGATTTACGGGAACGTACTTTATGGGACCGTTACCAAGATTGTTATGAGGAGGCCATTAATAAAACATCAAAACCAAAAGCACCCTGGTATATTGTGCCAGCCGATAATAAGAAGGCGGCAAGGGTAACTTTTGCGTCGATTTTACTTCAAGAATTAACCAAGTACAAAGATATCGAGGAACCGGAACTCGATGCGAAAATTAAGGCTAACTTAGCGGCCTACAAATCACAGTTACAAAAAGAGGAAGAATGAAGAAGTTAGTGATACTTTTTGCGTTGATTGCTGCCCAGGGATTTACGCAAACCGCCGATGAAAAACAAATGAAACTTATATTTGATGCAGCTCTTTCAGAAGGGAAGGCCTACGATTGGCTCAATCACCTTTCCAATCAAATAGGAGGAAGATTGTCAGGATCTGTTGAAGCCGAGCTGGCGGTTACCTATACAAAGGCAGAGCTCGATTCTTTAGGTTTGGACAAGGTGTGGTTGCAACCCGTAAAAGTGCCTAAATGGGTACGTGGCACCCCAGAGTTTGCATATATGGAAACAAGCCCTGGAGTAACGACCAATTTGCCTATTTGTGCTTTAGGTGGTTCTGTATCAACACCATTGGGAGGAATAAAAGGCGCTATTGTAGAAGTGAAAGGTGTTGAAGATTTAGCCAAAATGGGCAAAGAACAAATAACAGGTAAGATCGTTTTTTATAACCGACCAATGGACCCTACTTTTATTAGCACGTTTGAGGCATATTCTGGTTGTGTAGACCAACGTTATGCAGGAGCCGCCGAAGCTGCGAAGTACGGAGCCGTAGGGGTAATCGTTCGTTCTATGAACTTACGCTCGGATGATTATCCGCATACCGGTTCGATGAGCTATGGGGATATTCCTGTATCAGAAAGAATTCCTGCCGCCGCAATTAGTACTAGAGGGGCCGACCTTCTAAGTACTACCTTAAAATTAAACACAGATACCCACTTTTATTTTAAGCAAAACTGCAAACAGCTTGAAGACGTGGATTCTTATAACGTAATCGGGGAGATAACAGGAAGTACACATCCCGAAGAAATTATGGTGGTAGGAGGCCATTTAGACTCCTGGGATCTTGGAGATGGATCACATGATGATGGTGCAGGTTGTGTGCAAAGTATGGAAGTACTACGGCTGTTAAAAAACACGGGATATAAGCCTTTGCGTACTTTAAGGGTAGTGCTGTTTATGAATGAGGAAAATGGTCTGAGAGGAGGAAATGCCTATGCCGAAATGGCCAAGAATAAAAATGAGAAACATATTTTTGCTTTGGAAAGTGATTCCGGTGGTTTTACACCTCGCGGTTTTTCGTTTGATTGTTCTAAAGCCAATCTGCAAAAGGTCCAAGAATGGAAATCGCTCTTTGCTCCCTATTTAGTCCATATTTTTGAGGAGGGATACAGCGGTGCGGATATCAGGCCATTAAAACAAGATAGCATGGTATTGGCCGGACTTCGCCCAGATTCGCAACGTTATTTTGATCATCACCATGCTGCCAACGATACCTTTGAACATGTAAATAGACGCGAGCTTGAACTAGGAGCTGCTGCCATGACGAGTTTGGTATTTCTTTTCGACAAATACGGGATAGTAATAGAATAATTTTAAAAATTATGCTATTTCTTTAGCATCACCGTAGGCCAGAAACTTTTAAACTCCGAACAAAAAAAGTACCTTTGCCGCTCATTTAAAAAGAGCATTATGCAAGATGGTATCTACGCAAAGTTTAATACTACCAAAGGAGAAATAGTGGTAAAGCTAACCCATGATAAAACCCCGGGTACTGTGGGTAATTTTGTCGCTTTGGCAGAAGGTAAAAGGGAAAATACTGCAAAAGCCGAAGGGACTCCCTATTATGACGGGTTAAAATTTCATCGGGTTATTCCTGATTTTATGGTTCAAGGGGGCTGCCCACTGGGAACCGGAACAGGAGATGCCGGTTACAAATTCGACGACGAGTTTCATCCAGAACTAACTCATAACGCGCCAGGAGTACTTTCAATGGCCAATGCAGGGCCAGGTACCAATGGAAGCCAGTTTTTCATTACGCATATTGCGACTCCTTGGTTAGATAATAAACACACGGTTTTTGGGCATGTGGTTACTGGTCAAGAAGTGGTAGATGCCATTGCGCAAGGAGATTTAATTAACAGCCTTGAAATAGTTAGAAACGGGGAAGATGCCAAAAATTGGGACGCCATGGATGCTTTTAATAGCCTAGAGGCGAACAAAGCAAAAAGAATGGAGGAAGAAAAAGCACGCCTATCTGCCGAATTGGATAAAGTAGCCGCTGGTTTCGATGAAACGCAAAGTGGTCTTCGCTATAAGATTATTCAAAAGGGAAATGGAGACAAAGCAGAGGCCGGAACGCAAGTCTCCGTACATTATGAAGGCTCTTTACTAAATGGGCAGGTATTTGATTCGTCTTATAAGAGAAACGAACCGATCGCGTTTCAATTAGGAGTGGGTCAAGTAATACAAGGTTGGGACGAAGGTATTTGCCTTTTACAGGTTGGTGACAAGGCTCGCTTTGTTATCCCTTCTACTTTGGGATATGGCAGCGCCGGAGCCGGTGGCGTGATACCGCCAGATGCAACCTTGATATTCGATGTTGAATTAATGAAAGTTGGATAAGTAAAGACAAAACACTTACAGAAACGGCTTTAAGAAAGGACCTTGATTTCAAGGTCCTTTCTTTGTTTAAAAAAGAGAAAGTAGTTGCCATTGATACAGTATTTGATTGAATTTATAAAAAAAAAGCTAGAATATTCCTGAATAGTTGATATCTTAAAGCTGTAAAAAAATAACCTCTTTTATTTATGAAAAAACACATACTCTGTAGTCTTTGTATTACATCGCTAATTTTATCAATATCCTGCTCAAAGGACGAACCTATTTCAGCAGCTCCACAGATCTCTGAGGCAGTTGACGAGCAACTGGAACCACTTTCATTATCCGAAATAAATCTTATTATAGAAGAAGAACTACAGTCGAAAGGTGATTTTGACTGGAACGAGACCTCCGATTGGGTGCTTTGGAGTGCCCTGCAACATGCTCAAGGTGTATTAACGATTGGGTATGGTAACGATAAGAATGATTTTGCGAATAAAAATTCCGAAAGCCATCTCGCGACCAAAAACGACATTCTTGCTTTGGTGCGAAAAACTGAAATTAAAAAGGACAAAGGATCTGAAAAGGAAATAGATATCTTGCTTTATGAGGATGAATATCTCACGGTGATCGATGTAAAAGCTACGCAACTTGAAACAGTAATCGAGTTGCGGGGTAATGCCGACATACGGTACCTAGAACCAGCTGGATATCCCTTAAATGGAAGCAATCAGTCGAAATCGGCCCTGTCTAGTTCTGGCTGCGGTTTTGATGGTCAGAATGTAGCTTCCACAGATTATACGACCATTCAGCCCAATGCAAAGATGCCATGGAATTTTGCATTACATAATATTGATGATGCCTGGGCCTATAGCACGGGTAGCGGTGTTACTATAGGTGTAGTAGATACCGGGCTTTCTTCTAGCCAATCCCTGCTAGGGAGCAATTTTAATAATGGGTATTCTTCGTCGGGCAGAACCGTTGAGAAGTATGGGGTTTATGTAGATTCGTTTTGGCCCTGGTCACGAAAAACAGATGGCCCTAATGATAAATGTGGCCATGGAACTAGCATGGCAGCAGCGGCGGTAGCCCCTAGAAATGATATGGGCTTACCTGTGGGAGTCGCTTATAGGTCTAACCTGATATCCTATAGAGCCTCTTCAGATGTATTGTTGAATGGGTATCATGAACAAAGGGGAGTAGCACGCGCCATTACCGAACTGGGAGCTCGTAACGACGTCAAGATTGTTTCAATGTCTATGGGGTATGTATTCTCTGTTGGGCGTATCAAGGATGCCATTCGATATGCGTACGGTAGGGGGAAATTAATTTTCTGTGCTGGCGGTACTTCAACTACCTTTACTAATTTTGTTGGTGTGGTATTTCCTGCTTCGATGAGTGAAACTGTAGCAATTACCGGCGTAGAAGAACGAAATGGATATCGTGAATGCGATACGTGTCATAAGGGCGGAGCCATCGATTTTACAATTATTATGGAGCGAGCATCGAACAAACATGTACCCACCTTAGGGTACTACAATGGTACAGAGGATTATGTTGGTGGTTCTTCAGTAGCTACCGCCAGTGCAGCCGGTATTGCAGCTTTGGTGTGGTCTAAAAATCCTGGTTGGAGCCGCACATCGGTTTTAAACAAATTGATAACATCTGCCGATTTATACCCAAATAAGAGTGGAAGTTATGGTTGGGGTAATTTAGATGCCCTTAAGGCTGTGCAATAATTGGAATAGTACCTACTGTATTGAGAATTATAAAAGATGCCTTGCGATATCAAAGATGTAGCATGGCATCTATTTTTTTATTACTCTTTGTCTTTTGAGCTTTCTATATACGTTTCAAAACGAACCACTAGGAGCAACAGATTAATTAGAATAAGAATAAAAAGAATACTAAGGAAAGTTGTCATTTACGGGTGCTCTAAACGAAGTGATTATCCACTTTGCATTAGAACAACTCATCGAAGAAAAACCCTACTTTACCGAAGAAAGTTAAAAATTTTAGGCTGTATTGGATCGAAAAGGGTTAATAGGATTTTTATAGGTGCGATAATATGAACAAGGCTAAAAACATATGCAAAAGGTAAGATTGTAATTAATGATGCTTGTTCAGCATTTAGCAAGCAAACTCGAAAAGCATAATATCATTTTCTACTTGAAATTTCATGCGTGAGTGGCGATTCTATGGTTGTTTTGTTCGTTTTAAAACCTTCGTCGAATCCCGATGGGCAAAATCCCAAAGAACAAATGGTTTGCGCGAACCGCCCCAGTAACTTTATAGAATTGCCCGTAGTAAGAGTAGCCATATAAAGGGGCGAAAATTAAATTGCCATTACTTTTTACGATTATTCGTGGTAATTAGCAAAAAGATAATATTTCCTAGTGCCAAAAAGGATACTAAAAAAATGAATGGTACCATAGTAAAATAAGTAAGGTGTTCTTGATGTTTCAAAAGACTTGGGGAAAGTCATACTTTGTTTAACGATAGACGTAAAAAAGACACATGGTTGCGTATAGGGCGAAACAAATTTGGGAAATTGGCAATATACTGGAATAAAAAAAGCCCCGAACTTTAACATCGGGGCTTTGTATAAAAAAAGTTTGTGCGTGCCTAGTCTACTACTTTCACATTTACCGCGTTTAGTCCTTTTTTACCTTGTTGTAGTTCAAATTCTACAACGTCACCTTCGCGTATTTCATCGATTAAACCAGAAATGTG
>CALLVX010000052.1 GCA_938010765.1 uncultured Flavobacteriaceae bacterium
ATCAAAAATCTTAAATATTAACTTAACCTAGAAACGGAATGCTCTACGACACCTACGGAGAGGAATATTTGAACTTCCTTCAAGATCTAAACGAAATTTTAAGTTTAAACGAGTTGGTAGAGTTAGACTATATGTAGTCTAACCCTGTGTCCCGATTCCCTAAACCCTACAATTATGGCAAAACAAAATCCAGACAATGCGGCCTATTTGAACTTCATTGAAGACCTGAACGAAATCTTGACCGATTTTGAAATCAACAAATTAAATTATTCATAAGCACATGAACGATTGCTTATAAAAAAGACCCTAACTTTTTATAGCTAGGGTCTTTTTTATGAACTGTTGTATTTAAGGTTACTATCCTAAATACGTTTTAAGCATTTTACTGCGCGAATTGTGGCGCAGCTTGCGAATCGCCTTTTCCCGTATTTGACGCACGCGCTCCCTAGTCAAATCAAAGGTAAGCCCTATCTCTGCCAAGGTCATTGATTGTTGATCTCCGATGCCGTAGTATAATTTTACGACATCGGCCTCTCGTGGCGACAAAGTCTCCAGTGCCCTGTTAATCTCGGTATTCAATGATTGTTGCATTAATATGTTATCGGGCTTGGGAGATTCCCCGGCACGTAGCACATCATACAAATTAGAATCTTCACCCTCACGTAAGGGAGCATCCATCGATACATGCCGACCAGAGTTCTTAAGAGATTGTTGCACCTCATTTACGGTCATCTCGAGTTCCTTGGCGATTTCCTCGGCCGAAGGTGGGCGCTCATGTGCCTGCTCTAAATACGAAAATGTCTTTTTAATCTTATTGATCGATCCAATTTTGTTCAAAGGAAGCCTTACCACTCGCGATTGCTCAGCGAGCGCTTGTAGGATCGATTGTCTGATCCACCAAACCGCATAGGAAATAAATTTAAAGCCACGAGTTTCATCAAAACGCTTTGCCGCTTTTACGAGTCCTACGTTGCCTTCGTTGATCAAGTCGGGAAGTGTTAGTCCCTGATTTTGGTATTGTTTGGCCACCGATACTACGAATCGAAGGTTGGCCGTGGTTAATTTTTCTAAGGCGATTTGGTCGCCATCTCTAATTTTTTGAGCCAGTTCAACTTCTTCACTGGCGGTTATCAAGTCGATTTTACTGATATCTTGCAAATACTTGTCGAGTGATTTTGATTCCCGGTTAGTTACTTGCTTGATAATCTTTAATTGCCTCATATATGCTTATTTGATTTTGGTATTGTACAAGTTCTCATTATACATTTTTAAATGGTCTTATCCAAAAGAATTATGGTATTATTATACATGTTTTATGAGCATTTTGGGAATAATACAAAGCATTTGGATCATTAAGGGCATATTCGATCAGCTTATATTATTTTTACTGAAACACTGATTTTAATGGTTATGGCAAAACAAAAGATCGCAATTATTGGAGCAGGGTTAAGTGGACTCGTAGCAGCTATTTGCCTAGAGGAAAATGGATTTTCCCCTACAATTTACGAGAGTGACGACCGAATTGGAGGCCGGGTACGTTCAGATATGTATGAGGGTATTGCACTAGATTGCGGGTTTCAAGTATTGTTGACCGCCTACCCGATGGCCCGCAAATATTTAGACTATGACCTTTTGAATTTAAGAAAATTTCTTCCCGGTGCATTGCTGTTCAATAAAAGAAAGCGTTCCAAAATTGGTGATCCGCTTCGTACCAGTTCCTTTTTAATACCAACCTTGTTTTCAAATGTTGGGTCTCTGGGTGACAAATGGAAAATATTTCGTTTGTCGGCAACTTTAAAGAAAAAGTCGCTTCATGAGGTATTCGCCTCACCCGAAAAAACCACGCTACAGTTCCTTACAGACTACGGCTTTTCAAAACGGATCATAGCGAATTTTTTTATCCCTTTTTTCTCGGGAATATTTTTAGAGGAACATCTCAGTACCTCTTCTCGAATGTTTCAATTTGTATTTAAGATGTTTGCGGAAGGAGACGCGGCGATCCCTACAAACGGAATGCAGGAAATTCCAAAACAACTGCTTCATAAACTAAGGACAACTACCATTCAATTTGCCCAAAAAGCAATAAAGGTTGACGATAAAACCATTTACTTTGAAAACGGAAGTACCTTAACCGCAGATTTTATCCTCATAGCAACCGACCCGTCACAGTTGTTGATAGACTTGGCCCCAACACCCGTGCAGTGGCATAGTACCCAAAACCTCTATTTTAAAAGTACGATGCCGGTTGTTATTGGTGAAGCGATTATTGGATTGCTATCCGATCCCGATACCTTGGCCAATAATATTCACTATAAAACGGTGAAAGGGAGTTTGAATGAAATACTTTCGGTAACGGTGGTGAAAGAACATAGGCTTTCGGAAGCTGAATTGGTTGCCAACGTACAAACTGAGCTTAGCAGACATTGTGGGTTAAATGGACTAGAATTTGTGAGGTGTTATGACATAAAGCGGGCCTTGCCCAATTTACCATCGGTAGCCATCGATAGTAGAATCGTAAAATATTCGGACACCATTTTCTTGGCTGGTGACCATTTGGCAAATGGAAGTATTAATACGGCCATGCGATCAGGAGAGCTTGCCGCCAACGCTATTTTGAACGAAATACAAAAACGCTCATGAGTAAAAGACAACTTAAAAAGTATTTAACCGATTTACCAAAGAGCGAGCTAGAAGAGCAAATGCTCGATTTGTATCAACGTTTTCCTGTCGTAAAGCAGTACTACGACTTTGTATTCAACCCAAAAGAAGAAAAACTCATACAAGAGGCCAAGACCAAAATTTCCAACGAATATTTTCCAGTACGCCGAAAAAGACCCAAGGCGAGGCGCTCAGTGGCTCAAAAGTTTATCAAACACTTTATGAAATTAGGAATGGAGGCACACCTTTTAGCCGACTTAATGCTTTATAACCTTGAAATTGCCCAGACTTTTTCAAACAATCGCAATTTGCCCGATAGTTTTTTTAAAAGCATGCTTAATTCTTTTGAAGAAGCGGTCTATTTTATTTCGATCCAGGGGTTGCTTTCAGAATTTCAACAACGGATCATTGCAATATATACGTTTTCCCAAACAGAAGAATGGCCTTTTGATGAGGGTTTTTCAAGAGTTTTAGATAGTATCGATTAATATTTAAAAACTAGAATCAACAAGATTTATATAACTATGGGAATAGTAATTTGTAGACAGGATACTAAAATTGAACTATGGAAGAAGGCGCTGAAAGCTGCTGCACCCGATATTGAAGTGTATAGTTGCTTGGAGGATCACCCGAAAGAAAAAATAAAAATGGCCTTGGTTTGGAAGCATTCACCGGGTAGTTTGAAGGCATATCCTAATTTAAGGTGTATCGCTTCATCGGGTGCCGGGGTCGACTTTATTTTCTCGGATGTCGAGGCGCCTGTACATTTACCGATTACAAGGGTTGTAGATCCGATGTTGGCCAGCGATATGTCAGAGCATGTAACGGCGGTTATTTTCGCATACTTAAAAAATTTGAACCAGTATAAATTAGACCAACAGCAGCAGATTTGGAACCCAATAGGTTATGCACGGATCAAGGATTTTACCGTGGGTATTTTGGGTCTGGGTACCTTAGGGGCCTTGTTGGCTAAGAACCTGGTGCATTTTGGTTTTCAGGTACAAGGCTGGTCGCAATCTAGAAAATCGCTTCCCTCGGTTACCGCTTACACCGGGGAAACAGCGTTGCATGCATTTTTGTCGACAACCAATGTGTTGGTCTGTCTACTTCCCTTAACCCCAAATACCGAGGGCATCCTTAATAAAGAACTGTTTGATCAACTTCCCAAAGGATCATTTGTAATTAACGTTGCCCGAGGTGGTCATTTGGTCGACGAGGCCCTGCTCCAAGCTTTGCAGTCCGATCACCTTAGCGGTGCGGCACTTGATGTATTTCATGAAGAACCCCTTGCCAAGGAACATCCGTTTTGGTCGCATCCCAAGGTGCATATCAGTCCTCATTGTGCCAGTGTATCAGATGCCAGCTCGGTAGCACCACAGATAATTGAGAATTATCGGAACCTTCTTAATCGCAAAGCGCTTCAAAACCTAGTTTCCATGGACAGAGGCTATTAGGTCTCCAAAAAAAAATCTTGTTGTCTATTTCCACTTTAATATTTTTTTGAAGAAGAAAAATCTAGTAATTTTGCAAAATTCAGGTCTATGTAAAATATGACCCTGTTAGCTATTTTAAAACCAACTATCTGCTTGGAAATACAAAAGAAAACTACCGAGAAAACCCTTTACGACTACCAAATCGAAGACTTGAATACCATATTCAAGCATCTAGATGAGGAGAAGTCTGGTAATTTGCTATATCAACTTCCCACCGGAGGTGGTAAAACTGTGGTGTTTTCCGAAATTACGAAGCGATACATCAAGCAGAACAACAAGAAGGTAATTGTACTCACACATCGTATTGAACTTAGTGTTCAAACGTCCAAAATGTTAAATGGTTTTGGTGTGAATAACAAAATCATAAACAGCGGGGTCAAGGAGCTGAACGACCAGGACGATTATATGTGCTTTGTAGCAATGGTCGAGACATTGAACAATCGGCTACAGGAAGAAAAGATAGAGATCAAAAATGTTGGTCTGGTGATTATAGATGAAGCACATTATAATTCGTTTCGAAAGCTGTTCAAATATTTTGAGAATTCGACGATTTTGGGAGTTACGGCTACTCCGTTGAGTTCTAATATTAAGCTTCCAATGAAAGACAACTATCAGAAGTTGATCATTGGAGAGTCTATTACTTCGCTGATTAAGAAAAAGTTCCTTGCAAAGGCCAACATGTACAATTACGATGTAAGCCTTCAAAGCCTAAAATTGGGAATCAACGGTGACTATACGGTAAAATCTTCAGATGAACTGTATGGGAACCACAATATGTTGGGCAAACTTATCAATGCCTATAATGAAATCGCCAAGGGAACCAAAACCCTCATTTTTAATAATGGTATCAACACCTCTATTTATGTGTATGAGACTTTTAAAAAGGCAGGTTACAATATTCGTCACCTCGATAACAAAAATACGGCCTCAGAACGAAAAGAAATTCTAAGTTGGTTTTCAGAGACCCCGGGGGCTATCTTAACGTCTGTAAGTATCCTAACTACGGGGTTTGATGAGCCTACAGTAGAAACCATCATATTAAATAGGGCCACCCGTTCTTTGACACTGTACTTTCAAATGATCGGTAGGGGATCTAGGGTACTGCCCAAAAAAGAGGAGTTCACGGTCATTGACATGGGGAACAATATCGCCCGTTTCGGAATGTGGAACGCACCAGTTGATTGGCAGGAAATATTTCATTTTCCTGATTTTTATCTTGAAAATATTAAGAATGATGAGGATATTGAACGAGAGTTTGTCTATGAGATGCCAGCGGACCTAAGGGCCGAATTTTCTAAATCTACGGCAATTGAATTTGATATCAAGAAAGAGTATAAAAAGATTTTTGCCCAAGGACTGCGGTCGAAAGTAGTGCTTGAACGTAGTATTGAACAGCATGCCCAAATTTGTGTTGAAAATGCGGAAGATGTTTTTGATGCCCGTATTCTTGCCAAGCAATTAAAAGAAGAAATCGCCTATCGGGTGCGGCAATATTCGTATTGTATAATGAACAATACCAAAAACTACAAAGAATGGCTCGAAGAGGATTACGAACGCCGCTTGCGTTCGAGTATATCTAAAAAATTTGCCGCTAAAATGTAAGTTTAAATAGCTGATTAAATAATGCTTATTTCATTTTATTTAAATAGTTACTTTAATATTTTTCCGTTCAGATTAATTGGGTTCCTGTTCAATATATACTTTGCCCAGATCACTGGCTTTTGGAGTGGTTAAATACAAAAACAGATACTATCCCATGGAGAAGAATCGAGATTTTAGGCGTATGTTCCTCCTGAGTATTCTAATAATGATATGGGTGTAGGGTTATATAAAAAACTGTTAGTTATTGGTTTTACCTGGCCAGAGCCCGCGTCAACGGCGGCCGGGAATCGAATGTTTCAGCTGCTGTTATTTTTTCGGGCGGAAGGCTACAAGATTACTTTTGCATGTACTGCGGCAGAGTCCCCCTTATCGTTAGATCTTGATACCCTTGATATTCTAAGAGTTCCTATACTTCTAAACCATAAAGGGTTTGATTTGTTTATTGCGGACCTCGGTCCCGATATTGTTCTTTTTGACCGTTTTCTTACCGAAGAGCAGTTCGGTTGGCGTGTGGCAGAATTCGCCCCCAATGCCGTACGCATTTTAGATACAGAAGATTTGCATTCCCTTCGTCGTGCGAGGGAAAAAGCCTTTAAATCAGGTTTGGAATACTCTATTGATGCATGGCTAAAAGAAGATATGACCAAACGAGAGGTAGCGAGCATCTATCGTTCAGATTTCTCTTTGATTATTTCGAATTCCGAAATTGATTTGCTAAAGAATACCGGTGGGGTCGATGATTCACTATTATTCCATCTTCCTTTTATGATACCAAAGCTAGCGGATGAAACAATTGCCGACTGGCCCCTTTTTGAAGAACGAAGTCATTTTATGTGTATCGGTACGGGGAAGCACGCGCCCAATGTGGATGCGATAGCTTGGTTGCAAGCGGAAATTTGGCCACAGATCCGTCAGAATTTACCCAAGGCAGAATTACATGTTTACGGCTCCTATTTACCGCAACAAGTGCTCGAAATGCATCGCCCCTCTGATGGTTTTTATGTGAAGGGTTGGACTGCCGATGTGGAAAAAACAATGGCCCATTATAAAGTAAACCTGGCTCCTTTGCGATTTGGAGCGGGAATTAAGGGAAAACTGGTCGATGGTATGCGCTTTGGACTCCCCAGTATCACTACCGTAATAGGGGCAGAAGGTATGCATGGCGCGCTTCGATGGAATGGACTTATTACCAATGGTGCTACCAATTTTGCGCGGGCCGCCGTTGAATTGCACCAAAATAAATCGGTTTGGGAAGAGGCCCAACAACAGGGGGTCGACCTAATAAATTCGTGGTACAATGAATCCCATTTATCAAAGAAATTTGCCGACCGTATTAGGGATGCCACAGATCATATGGCTGTCCGCCGTACGCAAAACTTGTTTGGCAGTATCCTACAACATCATACATTGACAAGCACTAAATACCTTTCGAAATGGATTGAAGAAAAGAACAAGAACCTCGAAAAATGATAAGAATTTTTGAGCATGAAATAGTATCTTTAACCAAACATTTTCATTAGAATACATGAAGACAGCCAACTGGAAAATTGCCAAGGAATTTGAGGATATCACCTATAAAAAAAGTGACGGAGTAGCACGTATTGCTTTCAATCGGCCCAACGTGCGGAATGCTTTCCGACCAAAGACCACTAGCGAATTATACCAAGCTTTTTATGATGCTCAGGAAGACACATCTATCGGAGTCGTTTTATTATCTGGTGAAGGCCCTTCTACAAAAGATGGGGTGTATTCATTTTGCAGTGGGGGCGATCAGAAGGCTAGGGGAGAACAGGGGTATGTAGGGGAAGATGGGATGCATCGATTAAATATTTTAGAGGTACAACGCCAAATTAGGTTCATGCCAAAGGCCGTAATCGCTGTAGTGCCGGGCTGGGCAGTTGGTGGTGGGCATAGTTTGCATGTAGTTTGCGATATTTCGCTGGCTAGCAAGGAACATGCGATTTTTAAACAAACAGATGCCGATGTTACCAGTTTCGATGCAGGTTATGGATCGGCATATTTGGCAAAGATGGTCGGGCAGAAGAAAGCGAGGGAGATTTTCTTTTTAGGTAGAAACTATTCGGCACAGGAAGCGTATGAAATGGGAATGGTCAACGCCGTTGTACCGCATGATGAATTAGAAGCAACTGCGTACCAGTGGGCGCAAGAAATTTTGGAGAAATCACCGACCTCTATCAAAATGCTGAAGTTTGCTATGAACCTGACCGATGACGGTATGGTAGGGCAACAAGTTTTTGCAGGTGAGGCCACTAGATTGGCTTATATGACGGAAGAGGCCAAGGAAGGCCGCAACGCTTTTCTAGAAAAACGCAAACCGAACTTCGGCAAAAATAAGTGGCTCCCATAGTAGCTTTGGCGCCACACTAGCTATCGTCACTGAAGGTGTTTTTTCGCCATTTAAAAGGAAGAAAAAATAAAATTCCACCCCAGAATAAGCTACATAGGATGATATGCTGAATGGGTTGATCAAAAACGAACCGAATCCCAAGATCTAGTATAAAAAGTACAATGTAAAGTCCGGGACTATATAGCAATATAGATCGTAATGCCACTTCATTTGTTTCCGATTTATTGGAGAACTCAAGTTTTAACCAATCCCCTTTGTTTATATCTGCGATTTTCCATTCAATCTGTCTATTCCAATTCAAAAGTTGGATCAGTTTTCGAGCAAACTTCAACCTTCCTGCATGGTAAACGCTTTGGATAGGAGTTGAAGGCCAATTCAAGAATACCAATAGATAGATTAGTATATCGTCTAGAAAATGCCCAAAACGTTCTTTTGTAATGGTAAATAGAAAAGTGTGGAATAGTAAAATCAACCAAAGCGCCAAGGCTTGCTTTCTTCTGAACAATAGTAAAATACCAATTACAATTTCGGCCAACATCGAACCCCAAGAAATAAGCTTGGCCGTCAAACCTTCAGGAAGCGCATTCGCAAAGAATAAATAAAAATCATTTTCAATGGTAACCGCCATCCAATTATGCATGTATTGGCCCGACCACCAGTCTACTTGCAATATCTTGTTCGTTGCCGCGCCGAGATACACCAAGCTCAATTGAATGTATAGCAACCAAGGCATTTTATTTTTATCGGTCAGTCCTGCCAATAAAAAGGCGCACCCGCAGATAAACAGATGATTTCGAAAAATAGACTTAGAGGCCAACAGTGCGACCAATATTATGGCCCCTAACAAAAGTGCCATGGTCTTGGTTCTTATATTAAGTAATAATAGCCCACCTGAGAGTATAAATATTGCTCTAAGACAATATTCAAAAACTCCGGGAAACTGCCTAAAATAATCTAGAAAATCAAAAAAGGGGAGATACGGGTCTCCCAAATAGCCATAGAAACCATTGAGTAATAGCAGTGCGAACAGCAACTTGCACATGAGAAGTACATTGGGTTGCATTGCGGTTTCTGCAGAGTACCAAGGAAGGTATTTAGTCATTTTGGTTTTCATTTTGAAAATACCATGTTTTGACCGCGTGACCGTTCGTTTCATAGGTTACTGTTACCTGTGCATTATCATTTTTTCCATAAGTGGTTTCATAAGTTTCTATTAGGTCAAAAATGTTTTGGATAGTTCTTGATTCCCATCCCTGATTCTTGTATTTGTAACGTTGTCCAATTGCGCGTTTAGATAGCGGATTTCCGTTGATTTCAACAACAATATCGTATAGGGTCTGCTCATCATAGGGTGCCCAACAGAAATACCGCTCGGGTACAAAACGTGCATACCCGATCATGATGACCTGTATGGCCAAAAAGGAAATACCGATAAGTTGATTGATCTTCATTAATAATTAGTTCGTTTGATATTACAGAAAAACGTCGCAATTTTAAGTAAATCGCTATAGGCTTCATATAATACACCAAAAATGGTTGGGGAGGGGAGCTGTAACTTCTCAAAAATAGGAAAAATAGTTGAGCAGTTTTCTAAAACTAAAAAGAGTCCTGACGTTTTGGTCAGGACTCTTTTACGAGAACACTATATGAAAATGAAAAAATTTAACGCTTTGTATTAATTACAGTGTAAACATAACCCGCTTGTTTGAGGAAAGAAAAATATTGTTGTGAGAAGGGGTATTATTGTGGTGTAGAGATCAAAAGTTGTTATCTAAACTTTCTAGAGCAGTATATGTAGGCTCGGGCAAGTTATCACTACAAACTATTCAAAAGCCCCAATAACCTCTTGTAAAAATCGCCCGGCTTCAAAATCGGGTTCCCCTACCAAACCGGTGCGTACGATTACAAGTTCCTTTGAAGGAATTATATACACACGTTGTCCCTGAAACCCATTGGCCGAATACAGGTCTTTGGGTACATTGGGATATTTCTCTCCCGCATTCAACCAAAAATGCGCACCATACACCTTGTCAGATTTTTTAGTAGGCTTCCGAACATAATCGGACCAATTAGAGTCAAACAGCTGTTCCCCGTTCCAGTTGCCATTGTGTAGATATAGTAGTCCAAATTTGGCCCAATCGCGTGTATTCGCCCAGCCATAGGAAGAACCCACAAAATTCCCTTCCATATCCGCTTCCAATAACATAGAATGCATACCAATTTTATCTATCAACGCGGTATACGGAAAATCGAGATAAGATTGGTGGCTATCAAATTTGGAACGCAAGATACCTGAGAGTAGGTTGGTGGTGCCCGAAGAATAGTTCCATAACTCGGTGGGTGGTGCCAATGCCTCTTTCGAAGCTTGTTTTTTGGTCATATTGGCATCTAAGAACAACATTTCCGTTACATCTGAAATACTGGCATAGTCTTCATCCCAAGCAAGTCCGCTTTGCATTCGTAAGAGGTGGTTCAGTGTAATTTTTTTTCGAGTATCATTTTGCCATTCTGGAATGGGTGCAGGATCATTAACACTTATTTTCCCTTGATATTGCAGAATACCATAAAGGGTGGCCAAAACGCTTTTGGTCATTGACCAACCAAGAATGGGCGTTTTTTCGGAAAATCCGTCAATATAGCGTTCCGCAACTATTTGATCTTTATAAACAACTAGGACAGTTCGGGTTTTTTGTGTTTCATCATTGGCGAAAGCATTGCTAACGGCATACGCTAACTTTTGATAGTCTATATTCGCCAACACCGTATCTATTTTTCCGTTATTACCATACGGAAAGGGAAGTGAATTTTCAAGTTTACTTCTTTTAGGACTTGGAAGAACCTTGGCCTCGCGGCCCTCCTTGACCAATACGCAGCCCAAACCGTCCCTATAAACTGCTTCACGTTCCATCAGGCCCCATATCGACGCCGATATTGTATCCATATCGTAACTGGTCCCCGCCAATTTAATGAGCGGCATATTGTTTTCATTCTTTGTGATCGAAGCGTAATCATGCCCACCGATAAAATGACTCGAGGCCATATTTTTTGAGGCATAGCCAGCTATTATATTCAGTTTCGGGTACTGTAGAAAAGCAACGACCGCCACGATTAATAGTAGTATGATCAAGATTCGTTTGAAGGTCTTCATAGGACACGTATAATTTTAAAATTTGTTTGACAAAATGGCGACCGTAAAAATGGCCTGATTTTTCCGTACATTCTAAAAATAGATCAATTTGTAAAACAAAGGAACCTTTTTCCTAATTTGTAGTCCTGTTGAACCTTAAAGGCACTTAAAAATGAATAAAAGAAGAACTTTCCTTAAGAAATCGGGACTTTTTATTGCGGCAAGCTCCCTACCGATTTCGGTATTCTCTATTCCCAAAAAGAAGAAGAAATTAGGTGTTGCTCTGGTAGGTTTGGGATACTATAGCACAGATTTGTTAGCCCCTGCACTACAGTTGACCGAACATTGTGAGTTGAAAGGTATCGTAACGGGAAGCCCCGATAAAGTTCCAATATGGCAACAAAAATATGATATTGAAGATCGCAACGTGTACAACTATGAGAACATGCATACGATAGCGGACAATGATGAGATCGATGTAATCTATATAGTAGTGCCCAACAAACTGCACCTTCCCTTTACGCTTATAGCGGCGAACGCAGGAATGCACGTATGGTGTGAAAAACCTATGGCGACCACGGTGGCCGAATGTGAACAGATGATAGCGGTTTGTCGGAAGAATAAGGTACAATTGACAATTGGGTATCGCATGCAGCACGAACCAGTTACGCAAACGGTTATCGGTTGGCGCGAATCGAGACCCTACGGGATGATAAAAAGTATCTACGCCGAAGCAGGTTTTGTAAACAATGCGAACGACCCCAAACATTGGAAAATAAACAAAGAATTAGGTGGTGGCGCCATGTTCGATATGGGAGTGTACCCCTTAAATGCCACAAGGTATATTACCGGATTGGAACCTATCGCAGTTAGCGCCACTCAGGAAAATACCCGTTCACATATTTTTGATGCGGACGAGACTACTTTTTTCAACTTGGAATTTCCAAACGGAATAACCGCTGAGTGTAAAACAACTTTTGCAGAAAACATCAATACCCTGAAAGTTGATTGTGAACAAGGTTGGTATACCCTGAGTCCGTTTCAGGCCTATAACGGCGTACAAGGTGAAACCAGTGATGGCAAAACCCTAGCGCCTTTTAAGGGAAATGAACAGGCAAAGCAGATGGATGACGATGCCTTAGCAATTTTGAACAATACCCAGGATGCCATCATCGTACCGGGAATGGAAGGACTGCACGATGTAAAAGTGGTCGAATCAATCTTTGCCTCTGCTGCCGATGGGGGTAAACGAATAACACTATAGCATGTCGAATATTGGTTTGATTATCGAGGAACGCAGTCGTGATATTGGCGATTTTTTAGTAGGAAGGCTGATTCCTTTTCGAAAAAAACGCATGATGGGGCCATTTATATTTATAGATCACATGGGGCCGACGCAACTGGGACCTGAACGTTATATGGATGTAGACCAACACCCTCATATCGGACTTGCCACACTTACCTATATGCTCGAAGGGGAACTTATGCATGCCGATAGCATCGGCACTGAATAATGTATTGCTCCCGGTTCGGTCAATTGGATGGTCGCTGGGAAAGGTGTTTCGCACACAGAGCGAACTCCCAATGATTTACGCAAGGGCCATTGGTTTACAGCACATGGGTATCAAATCTGGGTGGAATTACCAAAAGCGTTCGAAATGATCGCGCCCGAATTTCATAATATTGAAGCAACCGCGCTCCCGAATTGGTCTGATGGGGCTGCCCAATTCAAGTTAATTGCTGGCGAAGGTTTTGGGAAAAAATCGAGCGTACCTACCTATTCGCCCTTTTTTATGGTTGAGGTCAAGACCACCGAAGGGTATGACCTGGTCATAAACAATCAATTAAGAGGAGAAATAGGCATCTGGATCGTGGCGGGAAGTATCGAAGCCTTCGGACAAGTTATCGAGAAAGGAAATATCGTAGTGTCAAAGATAGAGGATACCTGTGCCGTACGTTTAGAAGCAAACACGCATCTGTTATTGTTCGGTGGACAACCCTTACCGGAAGAGCGGCATATTAACTGGAATTTCGTTTCCTCTGACCCTGAGAAGATTGAAGCGGCCAAGGCAGCATGGGCCGCGAAAACCTTTCCCATGATGAGTAACGACGATAGTTATGTGCCATTACCCACCAATTAAACGTTCCCACATTTTGTCAGGTCCCAAACGAAAACTTCCTACAAAATCAAAATTACATTCTTCTGGGGATAGGATAGAGAGAAATATACTTTCGTCTTTTGAACGATATAGATGGTATGTTTTACCGGTAATGGGCTCAAAACTATACTTTGCACTATAGACCAAGTTGTTGTATTCAAACTGCTCCATCATTTCTTGGTATTGCAGTTGAATTGCCTCATAACGTGCTTTGAATTCGTTGTTGGCAGAGACGATATTGGTGTTTTTCCAGGTAGTAACGTCCGGAGGGACTATTTTAGGAGCGGCAACCCCGGAGGCATACGGCAGTAGCTTGGCATTGTAGGCTTGTGTTTCCTCATCGAACACCACCGCATCGGGCTTTTTTTCTTTCTTCATAGGGTGCAAATTTAAGGAATATGGCATAACCTACGGCTGAAAAAAAAGCATTTATTTTGTTGTAACGTCGGCTATGGTTATCTTGAAGGGATGATCAGAAAAGTCGTAAGAGGATGAAGTTGATAATAGTTTTTAGCCTATTCGGAACGCTGATGTTCGTAACTTCCTGCGGACAGAAAGAGCAGCAGTTTCGATGGGAAGAAATTGAAGTAACGGTTTCGGCCTACAACTCGGTCGCTTCCCAAACGGACAATTCACCAACACTCGCTGCTTGGGGAGATACCTTAATACCCGGTATGCGATGCGTCGCAGTATCGAGAGATTTAATGGCTTTAGGTTTGAAGCACAATGTCCGAATTAAAATAGAGGGATTGGATGGTGTCTATATTGTTAAAGATAAAATGCACCGTCGTTGGAACAATAGGATCGACCTATATATGGGGGTCGATGTTAAAAAAGCGCGCAAGTGGGGCAAAAAGAAATTAAAGATTCAATACCGCATAAAAAAAGATAGTATCGCTCTAAGTAGTAAATGAAAAAGCGTTAAAAAAAATCTTTTTGGTTGGAAGTCTCTTTTTGCTATTAATTTCATTCATTCAGAAAACCTATTGCACACTGGGCGATTGCGGTTTCTATGGCTCGGGCCTTCTTGCCTTTGTAACAGGTTGGCTCGGGGTTTTGTCGGTGGGGCTTATCTATGCTGTATGGCCAACCCTCTTTTAACAGCATCTTGGTTTTTTATAAAACGTAAGTCCAAAATTACCCTTGTTTTAAGTAGCATAGCACTGGTAATTTCTTTATCTTTTCTTAGCTTCGACGAAATAATGGTAAACAAAGCTGGTCATTACGGAACCATTCAAGGCTATGCGTCGGGTTATTGGCTATGGCTTGCAAGTAAATTGCTCATTTTAATTGGGAGCTTGTGGTACCTGTTTACAAAGAAAACATCTAAAAAATGAAACTAAAACACTTTGCCATTGTACTAGTTACCGCTTTGTGTTCTTGTACCGGGGTTAAAAGAATCTTTGACAAACCCATTGTTTTCGATGAAGAACGAAAACTACTAACGCGGCAATACATACAGGAGCACTATGCTTTAGACACCGATGCTATAACTATAATCCCTAAGATGATTGTGCTGCACTGGACGGTCATACCCACTCTAGAAAACTCTTTCAATGCTTTTAATGAAGCGCGATTGCCCAGTTGGCGGCCCGATATAAAAAGTGCCAGTGCTTTGAACGTCTCAGCTCATTTTCTGATAGATCGTGATGGTACAATTCACAGTTTAATGCCCGAAACCACCATGGGGAGGCATGTGATAGGTCTTAATTATAGTGCTGTGGGGATAGAAAATGTGGGCGGAACCGATGAGCACCCTCTAACGGAAGCCCAATTAAAATCGAATATCTGGTTGGTGAAATACCTTTCGAAAAAATATGATATAGAATACCTTATAGGGCATTATGAATACCCTAATTTCGAAGGGCATCCGCTGTGGTTGGAGCAAGACGATGGCTACCGTACCGAGAAAGAAGATCCCGGACCTGATTTTATGAAAAAGGTGCGAGATGCCACCAAAAAATTCAACTTTAAACCAATCCCTACCAAACCACAATCAGATGAGAATTAAATCGTTGTTTTTCATTTTATGTCTATTTTGTATGAATGTATTTGCCCAAGAGGAAGCGCTCACTTCGGCCCTTTATGATAGTTATACCGTTTACAAGGAAACTTCATTGAACAAACGACGTATCAAACATCATGAATTACAACCCTTAATTACTGCCTACCGGAAGAATCCAAGATTTACGGTAAAGACCGTAGGGCAGTCGATCGAAGGCCGAGACCTGAATTTGATCAGTATAGGTAATGGCAAAACGAATGTGTTCTTATGGTCGCAGATGCATGGGAATGAACCCACGGCCACCCAGGCCATTTTTGATATTTTTAATTTTTTGGAAAGCACTGATTTCAAAGAGGAGAAGAGGACGATTTTAAACAACCTGACGCTGCATTTTCTCCCGATGTTAAATCCCGATGGGGCAGAACGTTACCAACGTAGGAACCGTTTGGGAATCGATATCAATCGCGATGCGTTGCAACTGCAATCTCCCGAAGGGCGAACCCTAAAAAGGGTACGCGATAGCTTACAGGCCGATTTCGGTTTCAATTTGCATGACCAAAGTACCTATTACAATGCCGAACGTACCAATAAACCTGCGACCATATCCTATTTGGCGCCAGCCTACAATTACGAAAAAGAAATTAACGAAGTACGCGGCAATGCGATGAAGGTAATAGCCTTCATGAACAAGATTATACAACAATATGCACCTGGACAAGTAGGCAAGTATAATGATGATTTTGAACCTAGGGCGTTCGGCGACAATATTCAAAAATGGGGAACTAGTACTATATTAATAGAGTCCGGTGGGTATTCAAACGATGTTGAGAAACAGGAAATACGAAAGCTTAATTACGTTTCCATTCTCTCGGCCATCTATACGATCGCCAAAGGCAGTTATACTGATATACCCTTGGAGGATTATTGGGAAATACCTGAAAATGACCGGAAACTGTTCGATCTTAAAATCACCAATGTGAACTATAAGATTTTCGATAAACCGTATACGCTTGATATTGGTATGAATCGCCTAGAGGTAAATCGAGAAGATTACAATAGTTTTTGGTACAGCAGTCGTATTGTTGATCAGGGTGATTTATCGACCTACTATGGGTATGAGACCTTAGATGCTACAGGATATACTATTCGAGAGGGGAAGGTAGCACCAGAAACCATAAAAATACCCTCACAACTTGATGAACAAACAATAGTAAGCTTATTAAAAAATGGCTATACCTATGTTCGTTGTACCAACATACCCAAAGATTGGGATTCCTCGCCGCTACCGATTCATTTGATAGGAAAAACATTCAAAGTCCCTGAGTTTCTTTTGGAAGTGGGCGTCAATCCTACTTTTCTCTTAGAAAAAGACGGAGCAATAGCATACGCGGTGATAAACGGTTTTTTAATCGATTTATTCGACAATTCAAAAGCCCTTTACTTTATCTTTAATAACGCTATGTTATTTCGCTAGCAGTGATGCCTGCATAGCGAAAGAATGACCGGTGAATGGCAGTTAGGTGCTAACTTATAAAAGTACCTAAAGTTACTGCCGAAAGTTATGACGTATCCTGTCTGGAACAAAGAAAATAGTTTAGTTAGAGCTCACTGAAATTTAAAATTATACGTCAATGAAAATAGTGGGCTGTTGAGTACGGAAAGTTCAAAAGACCCCAAGGGGCTATCAAGAAATACCTTATCACTTTCGGCGCCGGTTCTTTGTGTAAAAAATGTATTGATGGGATTTTTACGGCCGTAAATGTTATAAACTGTAAAAGTCCAGTCGCCCAACCAACGTTTATTGACCTTTTTACTATACGCTATCTGCCATGAAAAATCTAATCGATGGTAAGTTGGCAATCGCCCGGTATTGCGTTCGAGAAATATGGGGACATTTATATCATCTACAACAACAAATCCGTTTGCAACGGTAAATGGTCTCCCCGTTTGCACTGTGAAATTAAAACTGGCCTTTGTATACTTGCTTTTTTCAAAATTGACGGTTCCATTGAAAACATGGGGTCTGTCAAAATCTGATGAATACCAGTTGTTATTGTTGATTCTATCTCCTAAATTAACATTCTCAGTACGCAATAAACTCCTTGACCATGTATAGTTAAGCCAACCGTTAACACTACCTTTTGATTTTTTGAAACTAAATTCGATACCGTAGGCCCTTCCCAGTCCTTGAACAACAGCCTTTTCAACAGATTCTTCCAGGAAAAAATCTGCTCCCGGTTTATATGTCAGGTTGTTTTTAGCTTCTCTGTAATATGCCTCCAGTCCTACTTCTAGTTCATTGCCATTCAGATTTTTATAAATACCTACGCCATACGAATCACTTCGTTGAGGTTTAATATTTGGGTCGGCGGTTTTCCAACGAGAGGTTGGTAAGGGCGTGGTAGTATTATAGATATTTTGTAGGTATTGATTTAACCTGGAATAACTTACTTTAACCGATGCACTTTCTCCCAAATCTATTACTGCTCCCAACCTAGGTTCTAAACCGGTATAGGTATTTACTTTTTCTCCTTTTTCAAAGAACTTTGTATCTAGTAGTTCACCTCCAGTTTGATTAAAGGTATTTAGTGTATATGGCCCTTGAAATAAATAGTAGGTATAGCGCAAACCTCCTGAAAGTGATAGAAAATCAAATGGTTTCCAATTGAAGTTGGTGTATGCCGAAAGTTCATAGCTCGTTTCGGTGGGAAGCGTAACGGGAAGTATATTGTTTGCCGTACCAGCATCTAATTGGCCCGGGTATATTGTATATTGATTTGCCTGGACACCTAGATAATAGTCAAATGAATTAGTTACATTTTTTGAAATTTCTGAAATAAAACTGTAATAATCTATTTTGGTTTCAAATTCAATTTTATTGGAAGAATCCAACTCTGGAAATATTGTTTTGGCGTTGTACTTACTCCCCACTAATACCGTTCTAAGGTTGGTTTGGTCATTAAAGGAGTGCAACCAATTTACAGTTCCGTTTAAAGTCTGAAAGTCGTATTGGTTGTTCTCCGAATTTATGTTTTCAATTCTAGTAACGAGGTCTAGTTGATAAAAATCCTTACTGTAAAAGCCAGTAAACGATACTTGATCTTTTTCTGAGAGTAAGTAGAGTAGTTTCAACGTACCGTCATAAAATTCAGCTTTGGTGTCTTTAAGCCGTCTAGAAAAAAGTGGAAGTAAAAAATCGGTAAATCCAGCTCTAACCCCTGAAATAAGGGTTAGCTTATCTTTAATTATAGGAGTCTCTATGTTAAGCCTACTTGATACTAACCCAATGCCACCCGTAAGCTTGAATTTATCAGTATAGGGGTTTTTGGCCTTAATATCTAGTACAGAGGTGGTTCTCCCTCCATAACGTGATGGAATATTTGCCCGGTACAGATCAACGGATGACAATACATCTGGAGTAAAAACGGAGAATAAACCAAATAGATGTGTTGGATTAAAAATTGGGGCATATTCAAATAAGACCAAGTTTTGATCTAGGGTACCCCCTCTAACGGAAAGACCATTACTCACATCCCCGGCGTTGTTTACACCTGCCAACAAGGTAATTCCCCGAAGTACATCGTATTCCCCCAATGCGGATGGCAACTTCTTTAATTCTTCGGTTTTTAATTGTAAAACCCCCATTTGCGGCAAATCCAAGTTTGCGTTGATTCTTTTTGCCTCAACGATTACTTCAGACAATTTCTCCTCTTTTTGAGAAAGTTTCATTTTCAAGAAAAACGGTTGGTCTAATGTAAGTGTCTTAACATTCTCGTAAAAGCCAAGATAGGTAACCCTTACTTGATAGGTGTTTTTAGGAAGGTTAATAGAGAATAGGCCATTATTATCAGTGGCTCCACCACAAGAACAGGGTTCTATAGTAATTTCCGCATTGTTCAGAGGAGTCCCAGTTGCCTCATTAAGTATCTCGAACGAAAGCTCATACTTTTGGGACTGGGCCATACCTGTTTTTAATAGCGAGAGGACAAGAACTACGGGATAGAAAAAAAACATTCGCATTTTCGGACTCCTAATATTACTGGTAATAGACATATTTTTTATGCTTAATTTATCCAACCTTCTGGCGTGATCGCAGTTTTAAATCGAGTTTCTGTACAAGGAGCAAAACTAATAGGTTCACATGAAGGAATGGAAGCAATAGGTGGGCAGAATTCCGAGGGACATATCATAGTACATTTCTCAAATGCCGTAAAAATTTCAGGATCTACGGGTAGTTCGGTAATATCTGTACGGTCTATGAAAATAGTTCGCATCGTTGTCGAAGCACCCGTAAACCTACCTAGAACGAATTCCTCACTATCAGAAGGGTTGAATATGTTGCCAATGAGTCCGGCGGGAGGAGGCGCGTTTAAATTGCCATTATTGTCCACAATATCTTTTAGCACCCTAAAATATTGATAGGCTTCTGCAGATAATGAAAATTGTTGTAAGTGAACAACGATGTTTTCCTTGGAATTGAAAAGTATATCAGCTACAGGAAGATTGTTGATTGTCGTACCATTTGTAAACTCGTCTGTGAACAGTTTAATATTTTGATTAAAACGTATTTTCCAACAAGGTGAATCGCATAAATAGTTGAAAATATAATCGTCGTCATTCTCCTGTGGATTTGTCTGGCATTCACCGTTTCTAAAAATGGAGTTTCCACAAATTTCACAATATTTGAGCTTTTCAAAAGATCGATAACTCCAAAAATAAAAATTTTCCTGATCCACGGGGTCGTTGATATCTACAGAAATAAAATGCCCTGGAAGAAAATCATTTTCACTATCCCTGAACAAAAATTCAGGGTTGTAGGTAGCCTTTATATCCAATATGTCAACGGGGCTTTTTAGGGTCTCCGGCGAAGATTGATAGCTCTTTCCGTTTGGCAACTCGATCAAAAGCTCCCATGAATCCCCTACGGCAGCAACAAAATTATCAGGGGGAAGATAAGTACCTTCCTGTTCCGTTAATTGTACAATTTGGTTTGAATCCGTATTTCTAAAAGAAACTGTTGCCCCGTCAATAAAATTATTAACAAATTTGCCAAACTCAACAGCAGTCTCGGTTATAGTTGCAAAGGAAGCTCCCGGAGTAGTTGAAACAAATGAATCAACGAATATAACCCCTTCCTTAAAATCAAAATTCGGCTCGGTAGAATCAACACACCCAGTGAAGGAGAATAAAACCGTTAAAATAATTGAGAAGAAAGTTTCCCTTCTATTCCTAAATAACATCATAATAACATTTGTAGATTGGGTTATTGTAAGAAATATTGCCATAGTTGGCAAGCATACCTTTTAGTGTTTTTGTTTGTTTTTATAAATTAACTTATAATAAATAACTTACTTAATTCAAAACTTATTTACCGATATAATTAGTTATAGGGCTATATATAGATAAGGAATAGTGTAGTACTAGGGAACAGTACAGAATAGCATAGATGGACGAATTTAGTCTTTCTGTAAGCAAAAAAAAATTCCAAAGCGTTAATTTTTTGGATTAAATCTTCTTAGAGCATCAATAAAAAAAGGTAATGGTGGTTTTATAGGAATTTAGCTTTTCACAAAACCGATGCATCTGCGGTCGAATTCACCCTTCCTTTTAGAAAGTTGTTAAGCTATATATGAAAACTAATGTTTTTGTAGGATAAATAGACAAGGCTCTCCATTCCCAAATAAAAATGATATCATTTAAACATCGATATTGATAGTGATACATTAGGCGATAAAGCATATGTTATTCAAAACAGAGATGGCTGGGCACTTATTGATAGTTCAATCGTACCCGTAGAATTTCCCATTGGAATTTGGTTTTAGGATAGAAGAAAAAATTAAAAACAAACCGATGACTGGCATATACAATGTCTCGCAACATAAAGACCAATAAGGCAAAAGGCGTTACTATGATTCCGGAGAATAAGCACAAAACGGCCTATTTATACGAATTGGTCAAATTTCCTATCACACTTTATTTGATAATAGCGTTGATAGTTTTCATAAGTTCTAAATTTTAGTCTACGTTTTTATAAGGCTAAACTACTTCAGAACTCACGGGAATTTATCACCTGTAAAAAGTAAAATGCCCTCCCTAAAATTGGGGTTAGTAACCAAATCGAATACTTGTCTGCGGCCCATAAGCCAACAGAATAGCAAGCATGATCATTAACATGACGAAGATGGTAGAAAATAATAATAGAGTAGTGGCTTTGTACCAGTTAGGCATGCCATTTAACGAACTGTTTCGAACAATAAGGTTGAATACATCCATGATTTCCGCATTTTGCGTTCGCTTTTAAACGAACCAGATTAAACATCATCATAGTCTTTAGGATGTAGGTGGTCAATTTTAAGATAGGGTTCTTATGTTTAGAACAATCGGAATACCAAAAACCCTACCAGAAATTTGAGCAAAAAAAAATAGGAGAGCGATCGCTCTCCTATTTTTTTAATAAGATTTGTTATTAACTAAAGGCTTTCAGCATCCAAAAGCGCAAAGAATTTATCCAAATTCGGGATAATTACAATTTTAGTACGACGGTTTTTTGCCATATTCTCTTTGCTGTCGTTTTCCGCAAGTGGCACATAACTACTTCTTCCTGCTGCAATCAGCTTAGAAGGGTCAACATTGTATTTATCTTCTAAGATACGAACAATAGAAGTTGCTCGCTTTACACTCAAGTCCCAATTATCTTGAAACAAAGCGGTGTTGATGGTTCTTGAATCAGTGTGTCCCTCGACCATTACTTCCATGCTTGGCTCTGAATTGATTACTTCTGCAAGTTTCCCCAAAATAGTATTGGCTTTGCTACTTACCTTGTAGCTACCACTATTAAATAACAACTTGTCAGAGATATTGATCATTACAACGGTCTTGTCAATGTTAACATTGATATCATCTTCCTCGTCGGCGATCGACTTTTTAAGATGGTATGATACCGCTAAGTTCATAGAATCTTGAAGCGTTGTTGCTTCAGCTAATTTTGCCGGATCAACCTTTGCCAAGGTAGATCTCATTTTTGCTTTTGTATTGTTGCTCATTACAGCAACATCATCAACAGAGCTATACTGCGTATCATTGATTTCTTTTAAAGAATTGATTTTCTCGTTATATTCGGTAACACGAGCTTCAATTTTGGAAACCTTGGTTTCCAATTCCTCTTTTTCTACCTGTGTTTTCGTAAGGACACTTTTAGTCTCAGCTAGATCTGTCTCTAAGGCGACATATTTCTTTTTTGATACACAAGAAGCCAATACGACCACGGACAAAGCACTTATAAAAATTGATTTTTTCATTTTAGTATGCATTTAATTTAATGATTTCTGTAATAGTATACGTAGCAAACGCAGGAAAGGATGTTTTAGATTAAAATAGTCTTTGTAAGGGTTGACCTTTTACCATACTGAAGAGAAATTAGGGGTAAAGCAAAAAAAAGGAGCCTTACAAAAAGGCTCCTTAAAACATGTACGATTTTTTACTATTCGCAACCTCCGGTAAATCCGTTGGCGTTGAATTTGGTTTGTACGGCTCCTTGACGGCTGCCATCCTTTACCTGAATGGCCAGATTGTTTTCACCACTCCCATCTCTTTTTGGGCTACAGTATTCGAACAAATAGAAACTGTTGGCCTGTTGCGAAACTCGAAAGGAAATATCGTTAAAAGTAGTTTCCAGTTCTTCTTTGTTCCCGGCAAATACGCTGAATGTTTTTCCTAAATCGGTGAGTACTTGTGTATCGATTTCACTACCAAGTCCAATTGTGAAAAATGAAATATTAGGATTGGCATTATCTACTTTTTGTTGTGCAGCCTCTTGGGTAAAACGTGAAGCTTGATCGGTACCATCTGTAAAGATAACAACCGAGGCCGCCCCAATTTTCCCACCTTGCGTACTCGCGCTCAGCAGCTCGGATGCTCGATCAGTAGATTTGATGACCGCTCCATATAGGTCGGTAGAAGGGTCATTACTGATATCGGCCGTAATTCCATCGATAGCTCCCAAAAGATCCTCCTTATTGGGTGTTAAGTCATTGAGCAAGTGTAGTTCATTCTCTCCATCGAACCAGTAAATGGCCATCTGAAAAGCCTCTGACGTTGTTGACGGCATTACATTGTTGATAAAACTGGCCGAAGCCGTTTTTAACTCGTCTAAGCTACTACTTAATACACTGTTGCTTAAATCGAGTACCAATAAAGTGTTATTTGCAAAGATCTGTGAATTTGGAGATATACGAGCAAATGACTCTGAGGTGGAAATGGTGTTAAAACAATCGTCATTCCTTCCTTGCTCGTAGATGGTAAATTGATCAGCGGTCAAACCAGGAACCGGGTTTTCGTCACTATCGGATACTTTAAAAAAGATAGAGACTTTTCCTGGCAAGGTCACAAACTGATCTTGAATAGACAATACTAAGTCGCTTTCGGGAAAATTAAGGCAATCATCTACGGGAATTCCCTTGCCCAGACCCTCGTTACCGGTATTTAGGCCAAAGTTCACATCATCATCGGCATTTCCGCAAGAGAATATCAAAGTCATGGTACAAAAAAGAACTAGTAGTTTGGAATATACTTTCATTTTCAAAATTTTTGTGTTCACCTAGCAGAACGCTGCAAATCCCATTAAAGTATAGGGAAAGACAAAATCTATCTCCGTTTAACAATCCGTTAACTTTTGCTTGGCTACATCACGTATCTATTTTTAATACCTTACAGAAGTTTTACTGATTTCTAACAAAACAATACTCTATGCCAACGTATCAATTAAAAGTTAACGGAAAAGAAACGACCGTTGAAGCGAGCGAAGATAGCCCCGTATTATGGGTGCTCCGAGATCACCTTGACCTGGTCGGCACCAAATTTGGTTGTGGTATTGCACAATGTGGTGCATGCACAATTCATCTTGACGGTTCAGCTGTACGCAGCTGCTCACTTACAATGGCTTCCGTCGAGGGCAAGTCGATTACAACAATAGAAGGGCTATCTGAAGATGGGTCGCATCCTGTACAAGAAGCCTGGAAAGAGGTAGATGTACCACAATGTGGGTACTGTCAGGCAGGGCAAATTATGACAGCATCGGCCTTTTTGGAAGCAAACCCAAACCCGACTTCCGAAGAAATCAAAACAGCAATGCACGGGAACATCTGTCGCTGCGCATCCTATACAAGAATTCACAAGGCTGTTGTGAAAGCCTCTGAAAATATGGCCTAAAGGTCACTTATGTATGTAACTCCTGTTTTATAGGAGTCCATAAACTTAACTCGAACAACGATGTCTACTATAGAAAACAAAACGACGGCCTTTGATAGAAGGTCATTTTTAAAAACTTCTTCTTTGGCCAGTGGAGGATTGCTCATTGGTTTTAATCTTTTTCAGGCTTGTAAACCAGAGGTTGTTAAAGAGGCCGCAATAGATCTTGCAAAACTCGATTATAAAAAGTTTAACGCTTTTATAAAAATTGCCAAAAACGGCGCGGTGACCATTTTTTCACCAAATCCTGAGATCGGACAAGGGGTAAAAACTTCGATGCCAATGATTATTGCCGAAGAATTGGAAGTACCATGGGAGATGGTACATGTTGAACAGGGCATTTTAGATACCGAACATTATACGCGACAATTAGCAGGTGGAAGCCAGTCCATACGCCATGGGTGGGACGCTTTACGCCAAACAGGTGCTACGGCACGTCAAATGTTGGTCAATGCCGCTGCAGCGCGTTGGGGGGTCGAAGCTTCCGAATGTACAGTAAAGGAAGGAGTAGTTGCCAATGCGAAGGGAGAAACACTAGGCTATGGTAATCTCGTGGAAGAGGCCGCCCAGCTAGAAGTGCCGGAAGAAGTCGCTCTGAAAGAACCAAAAGAGTATAAAATTATTGGGACCGATCGGGTCAATGTCGATATTGATGAGATAGTTACGGGGAAACCGATGTTTGGCCTCGATTATAAGGCGGAAGGAATGGTGTATGCAGCCGTCTTGAGGCCGCCCGCTTTTGGGCAAAAGTTAGATACCTTCGATGCTACGGAGGCCAAAGCGATCGCCGGGGTCATCGATGTAATTCGAATCGGCGAAAAAGCCAATGCACTGTTAGACCAAGAGGCAAAAAACTGGACTGCTATTTTGAGCAGTAGCGATAAAGTAGTGGTTATTGCAGAAAATACATGGGCGGCAATCAAAGGTAAAAAAGCGCTTAAGGCTACTTGGACCGATGATTCGCCTTTGGAAAGTACCAAAATGCAAGATGAGAAATTAATGGGACTCTTGAACGGCAAGACCTTCACTAATTTGCGCAAAGATGGGGATGTACAAAAAGCCTTTGCCCAAGCCGATAAGGTGTTGGAACGAACTTACGAATCTCCATTTTTACCACATAATTGCATGGAACCTATGAACTTTTTTGCCAATGTAACGGCAGATAAGATTCACTTGGTAGGTCCAGTACAGACTCCAGAGTTTGCGGCTATGGGTGTCGCCGATATGTTGGGACGCGATGTAAAGGAGGTACACTTGGAAATGACCCGAATGGGTGGAGGTTTCGGAAGAAGACTCTATGGCGATTTTGTATATGAGGCCGCGGAAATTTCGAACGCTTTGAAGAAACCTGTCAAGGTTGTGTCTACCCGCGAGGATGACATGACCACTGGTGTATACCGCCCTGCGATTAAATACCGTATCAAAGCAGCCGTCAAAGATGGCGCTATCACTGGGTATCACTTAAAAGAAGCGGCAATTAATAGCAATATGTATGGGTTGATTCCGAATTTTTTCCCAGCTGGGGCCATCGATAACTATCAGGTAGATGTGGCGAATTATAGCAGTAATATTACCACAGGTGCTTGGCGCGCGCCTTATACAAACTTCTTAGCCTATGCCGAACAGAGCTTTTTTGACGAATTGGCCGAGTTGATGGAAGTGGATAAAATACAAATACGCTTAGATCTTTTGGAAAAGGCAAAGGGGAATAAAGATGAGCGAATGCAATACTCACCTGAACGAATGCTAGAGGTAATCAAGACCGCGGTAACCAAGTCTGGTTGGGGCAAGCAGCCCGAGGGCGTATACCAAGGTTTTGTTTCTTACTATTGTCATAATTCGCACGTGGCAGAGGTTGCCGATGTTCAAATAGAAGACGGTATGCCGGTAGTGAAGAAGATAACCTGCGTGGTAGATTGCGGTATCGTTGTGAATCCGCTTGGCGCTTTGAACCAGGTCGAAGGAGGTGTTATCGATGGGGTAGGCCATTCGATGTATGGCGATTTCGGGTTTGAAGGCGGTATTCCAACCGCGATGAACTATGATCGATATAGATTGATCCGCATGAAGGAAGTGCCAGAGGTCGAAACACATTTTATTCAAAATGAACTGGCACCTACCGGTTTGGGAGAACCTACCTTACCACCGGCAGGAGGTGCAGTTGCCAATGCACTTAAAGCGGCTACGGGAAAACGTATTTACAAACAACCTTTTATGGAGGATCCAGGGTTTTGGAAAACGGCCGAAAAACCAATTTTAGGATAAAGTGGAATACCGCTACTAAGAATTTTATTAAAACCTCGTATCGGAACTAAGTTTTGATACGGGTTTTTTTTGCGCTCCGTTTGTCCAGCGAAACCGTATAAAACGATAAAAGTATTTGAAGTTGCCATTGTACCAGATGGCAAAGATAAAGGCGCTATAAAGAACCCATTCGGGGAACAATGGTAGCGCATTTAGGTAGGTTTTACTCATTAACAAACCCAATGCAATTACCGATATCCCTAACGAAACCCAGGTTCTTTTATCCTTTCTATTCATTAGTATCAAAAAGATGATCATACTGCCCATAACGGGTTTTGCATGCAGTAATATCGGAATCAATTGTGCGTTTTCAATATCGAAAAACAATACCACCGCACTCATATAGGCAGTGAGGCACAAAGGGCATTTAGGAATCAATATTAACAAAATGGTAGATAGAAAGGACATGGACCCGTTTGCCCTGGAAGTTTTCGAAGGGTTGACCAACTTGGTTTTACAACAAGTATTTTTTACGGTTTTCATGAAAGGAAATTACCACTTTGATCGATAAGATACAAAAGGATAAGTCTCATTCGCAAAAAATGAGCTTTTATTTTGCGGTAAAACTAAAAAACCGTCTGTTTTGACAAGATTGGCAAAATCGCCCGAACCGTTCCCTTTCATCGCTTCTGCGAGAAGCGTGCCATCGGGTAGACTTTCTAAAGTAGCCTCTAAAAAGTAGACCAGGTCAGGAGCAAAGCGTACATCGTTCTTCAACTTTACGTACAGTGTTTCTTGGGGAAGTTTCAAAGATGTTTTAAGCCAAAATTGTAGGTACATATAAATGCATACAAATGAAGAGACGGGGTTACCGGGAAGGGCAAAAATCTTTTTACCCGCTTTATTGGTGCCGAACCAAAAGGGTTTACCGGGACGCTGTTGTATTTTATGAAAATGCTTTTCAATTTCTAAAGATTCCAAGACTTCTGGTAGGTAGTCGAATTTTCCCTTGGAAACACCGCCGGTAAAGACAAAAAGATCGTAGTTCAATAATGCGTTGGAAATTAGCTTTTCCATTACCGTTTTCTCGTCGGGCAAATGCTGTAAATCGGCCTTTACACCCCATTCTTTTAAGGTTGCCTGAATACCATAGATATTTGATCGGCGTATCTGATGTAATTTCGGGGTTTCGGAAACAGGAACCAACTCATCACCGGTAGAAAATACAATGGTTTTTGGCATTTTCCGTACGTTTAAGGAAGCCTTGCCGACCGCTGCGGCAATATTGATTTCCGCGCTAGAAAGACGCTTTCCCTTGGCAACTATAGCCGTACCCTGCGCAATGTCGATTCCCTTGAAGTGTACGTTTTGTCGGTGGTTCAAGCTTGTGAGTTCTATGGAAGCCGTGGTGTCGGTAAGTTCCAAATCCTCATATCGAATAACGGTATCCACACCTTTGGGCATAATGGCGCCGGTCATCACTTCTAGACAATTGACATTCTTCCGAAGCGTCATTTGCGGGTCACCGGCCGCCGCGGTCCCTTCGATAGTAAACGTACGTTGCCCAGTTTCAAATTGTTCATGCCGAATGGCAATACCATCCATTGTTACCCTATCAAAAGGTGGGAAGTCCCTATCGGCGATCAAATCCTCTGCTAAATAGGCTCCTATGCAATATTCCAATGGTCTCACCTCGATCGGGAAGTCTTCTTTGTGCGATTCAAGTATCGCAAGGGCCTTTTCGTAGGGAATAAAAGTGTTCTTCATCTTATCCGCCTATGCTGCTCATACTTTGTAGTGCTACCGACTTGTTTTTTCGTAATTCCTCGGCCTCAAACCCGTCTTTGGGTTTTAAACGCACTATTTCACGAAATTTATCGGCCAATTCGGCATCGGTTACCCCCGAACGCATATAATCTCTAATATTGAATATGCCGTCATCGTACAGACAACTCTTAATATCCCCTTTAGAGGAGATTCGAAGTCGGTTGCACGTATTGCAAAAGCTTCGGGTAAAAGCGGCAATTACCCCTATATTGCCCTTATAGCCGGGAACATGTAACAAGCTAGCGGTATCCCCATGGGTACTTGGCAGTTTTTCCATTGTAGGGTAATGTGCCTTCAAATCGGCATAAATATCCCGAGCGCTGTACATTTCCACATTTTCCTTATAACCTCCATTAAAGGGCATTTCTTCTATAAAGCGCACATCTACGGCATGTTTTTCGGCCAATTCCGCCAAAGGAATAATATCCTGGGTATTGATGCCTTTCATAATTACGGCGTTTAGTTTTACCCTAAAGCCATTATCGATCAGCATATGAAAGGTTTGCATCACTTTTTCAAAATCATCGCGACGTGTAATCTTATGAAAACGTTCCGAATCCAAAGAATCGATGCTCAGGTTTATTTTGGTAATTCCCAATTCCTTTAAACGAGCAATATGCTTTTGTAAAAGCGTTCCATTCGAAGTAATATGAATGGAATCATAAGCAGTTAGTTGAGCGGTATTCTCTAACAATTGCATAAAATCTTTTCTGAGAAAAGGCTCCCCACCGGTAAAACGCACTTTACGAAAGCCTACATCTCCCAATACGCTAAGGAGTCGCGTAATCTCTTCATAGCTTAACAAATGCTTTTTGGGTTCATACGGAATGCCTTCTGCGGGCATGCAATAAAAACACCGCAAATTACACCGGTCGGTAACCGCGATACGAACATAATCGATTGTTCTGTTGTACGAATCTTGCATTTACTTTGGTATCTGGGACCTTAATTATGACCTTCCGGTCTCCGTTTCGTTAAGAATAGTCAAGATAGCCATATTTTGGATATATTAGCTTCCTATAAGTTAAAAATCAAAATAGCTTTTCTAAGGAAATGAAGGAAATAAAGTCGATTATCCAACTGTATAATACTTTAAAAGGATCTGGTGAAAAGTGCGCGATAGCACAGGTGGTGCGGGTTGAGGAATCTTCCTATCGCAGGGAAGGTGCCCGAATGTTGGTGTTTGAATCGGGTGTTTTCGAAGGGGGTATCAGTGGTGGTTGCCTTGAGGGCGATGCTTTACAGCGGTCGCAAATTGCCATTTTGAAACAACAACCCTCTATTGTAACCTACGATACTTCAAAGGAAAAAGAAATAGGGGTGGGTTTGGGATGCAATGGTATTATTGATGTATTAATTTCACCCATTACCGAAGAAGCGCCTTTAATGGCTATGTTGCAAAAATGTATTTCGGAACGTGGAGAACATATAATCGCGACTATTACGGCCCTTCAGGGTTTAGAAGCCGTTCAATTAGGGGAGAGTTTTTATTACGATGCCGATTCTTCTACCTTGAACGACTGCCCTAATCAGCAATTGAAGGAGTTTATCCAAGAAAAAATTTCCGAGGTACGTGGAAAGAACAAATCAAAAACCTACTATTTTAAGGAGGGAACCCAAACGGCAAGCATATTTATTGAATTGATACCGCCACAATTTCATCTGGCTATCTATGGTGATAATTACGATGTGTACCCCTTGTTAGATATGGCAAAGGTGCTCGATTGGGATGTGAGTCTGGTGGGGAACGTTCAAAAACTGAAAAAGGAAAAGTTACGGTCGGTGCAAGGCTTGTACCCAAAAGACGGTGAAGATCGTCCTGAAATTGACCAGCGTACGGCCATTCTTTTAATGGCCCATGATTTTAAGACCGATTCGGCCAACCTTCGAACACTTATTAAAAGTGACGCTCCTTATATTGCATCATTGGGTCCTCGCAAACGATTTGATAAAATGGTTCGTGATTTTGAGGCCAATGACATTGTGTTTTCCAAGGAGGAGCTTGATCGAATTTTCGCCCCTTGCGGACTCGAAATAGGAGCCAATACCCCGGAGGAAATCGCGACTAGTATTTTCGGGGAGATTTTAGGGGTGTTTTCGGGAAATAAAGGCGGAATGCTACGGCATAAAGAAGGGCCCATTCACGAACGTGCCTAGTTCATTTCGTATGTGCAGATAAATCATAAAGCAGTAGTTTGGTACGCTTCAAGGAATCGGGTTCAGGAAAAGTAAGCGTTTTTTGATCAAGTGACTCAAGGTTTGAGTTGCCGATTACCACAGCTTTCGTTTCGTTGATGCAGAAGGTTAAAGGTACTTTCAAATCCCTGTTATTATGGTCTATTACCTGCACATCGACTATTTCCTTTTGATCAGGGCTTAACAACAACTTCCTGAAGTTATGTAAATTGATTTCAAGCCCGTTTTGAATTCCATATAAATCGCCATTATAAAATTCAAGCCCATCGATACCTTGGGAATCTCCATGCATATCTGGCTTGTTCAAGAAAGTCTTCGTTGCAATATCAATAATTCGAACACCTTTTGAAAAGCTGGCTACATACAATTTACTATTGTCTTCCGAAATGGCAATTCCGTTGGGGAATTCAATTTCATTGGAGCGTAGGAACAATTTTAGGGAATCAGCGTCCGGCGCAAGGGAATATACCGATGAGTCAAACGAATCGGTGATATACAGCGAACCGTCATCGGCAAGTATCAAATCATTGAGCAAATGTGAATGGTTGCGATCTTGCAAACTATACCGTTGTTTAAGTTTCGAAGATTTTAAATCAAATGTGAATAATGAAGTCAAGGAATCTGGAATAGCGGCGTAGGCTGCAAGAGCATGCACAACACCTCTTTTATCATCGACCAGGATGCCGACTCCCGGTAGAAATCCGTCTTGGCCAGAGGCAATAAAATCTTCCTGTAGACCGGTAATTTCATCTACCTTGATTATTTTAGATTTGGCAACGCTGGTGAGGTAGAATGCTTTGGTATTTTCGGAATAAGCGATACCTTCAGGAACCAATTCTTTATCTTCCAATTCATACTGGGCGCGCTCCTTCTTTTTACAAGCCAGCACAATTATAAAAAGAAATATCCCTATAATTAACTTGTTCATTTAGATTGACTTAGAGTGAATTTACATCTCTCGATACCCTGCTAAAAATAAACAAATTCAATTCCTTACATTGTTCTATTAGGGTTAAAACCTAGTTAAAATTATATTGAGAAAGCCATGCTGTTTTCTTAGATCAACTTGAATTCTATTGCTTTAATCTTCGCGAGCGTACTTTTCAAATAGCGATTCACCGTTGATGGGCCAAAACTTGAATTCTGGAAGGGCATATTCATCGGGCAAGGTCGATTTAAAAGTTTCAAAATTGGTCTTATTGAAATCAACGTTCATGAATTCATAAACCGAATTTGTACCTTCCCTGTCGGCAAAAATAAACGCTCTTTTTGCATTATGAAACCCCCTCTTTACGGTAAGTAGATGCCCTTTTTCGAGATGCTTTATTAGAAATTCGACATTACCGTAAGGAGTGTTGGTATCCATATCACCTTGAATAAGTACTATTGGAATTGCGTGTTTTTTTGGTATTCTAAAATCATCGAAAACTTTGGGTGCCGGGCAAACATCTCTTGTCCAGGTATAATGTTTATTAACATCGCCCAACCATCTTTTGGCTGGTCTGCTGTTGATTTCTGCTTCTCTAGCCGCAGAAACACCTAGACTATTGTTGAAAAGCGGGTTGGTCATCAATGCGCTTGAATTGTAACTCTTCCCTGGGATATCAGCGCGAGAAATCGAAAATCGCCCCGATACATTTCGGTAATATATTTTGGCCAGGACTGCGCATCATTGGCATAAGTTCCGCTTTCAGGATTTAAATAACTGTATCGCAGATCATCTGCACCAACGACAATAGTTAGGTCTTTTCCATCATCGATTCCTTTTAAAACCACCGTTTCCGGCTTTTTTTCTAAACGGGGAATGACAGTCTTAAAAGCTTCTAACAGGCCTATTTTTGGCAAATCTTTGGCGATATTGGGGTCTGTCTCGGCATACCGTTCAATTTTCTCAAGAACACGCCATCTTTCCTGGGGGTCGTCATAATTGTGGTCTAAAGGTTCCACTCCCGATAGTAAGGCTCTGTCTACATTTTTTGGGTAACGTTGCACGTACCCTAGGGCCCATTGCGAAGCAAAACTGACCCCTATCAAAGCAATTTTTTCAACATTGAGGTGTTGTCGAACTGTTTCGATATCATCAACGAAATGAAGAATGTCATATCCACGAAGGTCAATACCACTTTCTTGATAGGTTTGGATTTTTGCTGCATAGGCGGCTTTTCTATTTTGGCCCATTAGTGCCAAGTCAAAAGGTTTATCCAAACTATCGCCATTGTTCCATTTGTATCTGAATTCAGGTATCTGCATCCCAGGACTACTCGAATTACCTCTTTGGTTTATAAGGATAACATCTCTATGTTGGTTTACAAAATTCAACTCATATCGCCATGCTTCGGCCCGGCGGCCCTTATAGAATACTTCGGTAGAATAGGGTTCTCCTGGTCCGGCTCCCAAGAAAACTACGGGAGGCAGGGTCGCAGTATCCTTGGCAGGAAATCTAAAAAAATGTAAAGGAATTTTTCTACTATTCGGGTCATTTCGATTTTCGGGCACAAACAGCATATTTTCAGTACCTCTAAAAGACCAATCATCATCGGCAACATGCACCGGTTGGGAAATAACAAATTTATCTAACGAAAGCTTGCTGCCTTCATTCGAATTTTGCTTGCACGCAAGAAGTAGCAACACGAAACTATAGAGAAGTATATTTTTCATTCCCCAAAACTAGCTCCTGTTTGAATACCGGTCTTGTAGAATTGGGACAAAGGGTGTACGTAATGGTCATAATTTCCAAAATAGGATGTCAACTACAATTTCTAATTGCTCAAAGAGTTGCTTGGGGGTCAGATTACTTCTAGACTTTATTTGATGGTTAAAATCCGGTTGGTCATAGTAATTACTTTCCAATGCAATTTTGGAAAGATCTTTTACTTCTTGTTTCTTTTGAAAACTTAGTAAGGCTTTTCTAAACTTGATTACGGAAGTATATTCTTCTATTGAATATCCCAAGTGTTTTTTAAATTTTCGAAGCAAGGTTCGTCGACTCACTACCAGCTGGTTAGAAAGTTCGGTAACTTTCATCGGCACTGAACTATTGACCAGATAGTCGATGGCCTTTAAAATCTCGATTTCTTTAAATGGTTGATAACGTTCTATTAAAAAAGCATCTAATAAATCACGTTTTATTTTCAAATTTTCAGTAGCGTAAACGGCATCCAAGCATTCTTTAAAAGGCGCGCCAAAGGCTTGAAATTCGGAAAAGTGTTTTTCCAAATAATTCGATAAGGGTACCTCCAAAAAATGATTGATTCCACCAGGATAAAATACGATAGCAACTCTATTTAAAGGACCATAAAATTCTACTTCCTTATACTTATCTACCAAACCTGCCAATAGTTGTGTATACCCATTATCCTTTTATACCGTTGCTTTCTATAGCGTCCCTCGGCACTGGTGAGCGAATCTTTGTATACGCTAATGGTCGTTGTAATGTTTTGATAAAAGGTAACCTTGGAATAAAAATTAGGATCTTCGGCGGCATGCACATAGTATCCTTTGATCCATTTCGCCAAGGTGGGGTTAGCAGGACGAATAAATTTTACATGGCCGATTTCCATTCAGAACTATTTTCTTTATAAACTCAAGTGGTTTTCTATAATAATAACTGGCAAAAAAAGGACATTTTTTGAATTTAAACATTCAAATACGTCGTTCCCATAGAATATTGGTCTCCCTTAATTTAGTGACTTCTTCGGTTATAATTCTAACGGCTTTTTCCACTTCTTCCAGGGTCGTATAGCGCCCAATACTTAACCGTAAAGAGGCATAGGCAAGGCTAGGGGGTATCCCCATTGCCACTAATACGTGCGAGGGGAAGGTAGAAGCCGAATTACAGGCCGATCCGTTCGAAACGGCCAATTGTCTGCTTAAAGCGGTTAAAAGATTGGCCCCGTCTACGTAGGGAAAAGAAACATGCACCGTATTGGGCAACCGTTGCTCTGAATAGCTGTTTGAAACCACTAATTCAATTGCTAGAAGCCCCTTTTCCAATTGCTCTCTCAATGCAAGTATTCGCGTTGTTTCTGCGGCGATATCTAGATAGACCAGTTCAATGGCCTTGGCGAAGCCTACGATCAAAGGTGTGTTAATGGTACCTCCTCGTTGGCCTTTTTGTTGTCCGCCCCCTTGAATTAAACTGGGAAGGGTTTCGTAATTTTCATTGTCTTTACAATAGACCAGGCCAATGCCTTTGGGACCATACACCTTATGTGCTGAAAAACAAGCGAAATCAACCTGGGCCAAAATGGCTGTAAGATCTGTTTTTCCCAATGCCTGAGTCGTATCCGAAAAGAGAAGGCTTCCATTTTCATGCACAAGACGGGCGATTTCTTCCAAAGGTTGTAGTACCCCGGTTTCATTATTTGCGTACATAATCGATACTAGTATTGTATCGGGCCGCATGGCCTTTTGTAATTCGGATACTGACAACAACCCATCGGCATTCACATTCAGATAAGTAACTTCACAGCCTTCCGATTCTAAAAAAGTGCAACAGTCTAAAACTGCCTTGTGTTCGGTTTTGGTCGTAATGATATGATTGCCCTTCGAATGCATTTTTTGAACCGTTCCCTTTAAGACCATATTGATGCTCTCAGTGGATCCTGAAGTATAAATAAGGCTGGTAGCGGCTATGTCTAAGGTTTTTGCGATAGTGTCAGTCGCCTCTTCCACAGCGCTTTTAGCCAACCAACCGTAGGGGTGATGACTACTGGAAGCGTTTCCGAAATCACCGTTGAAGTACGGCAACATACTGTCTACTACCTCCTGCCTGCAGGGAGTAGTGGCATTATAATCAAAATAGAGTTGGGCGTACATTTAATTAAGGTCGCTAACAAGGCTCTTTTGTTGTTGGCTATCCAAACGTAAGCTTCCATGGGGAAAGTACGTACTTGGAAGGCGCAAATGACACATAGCCATTGATTCTGAATTCAGTCTTAAATATACATATTCTAATCATACCCTAAAGTGGGGTAATAAATGCTGGCAAAAAAGTAATTTCTTACTTATAATTATTAAATCATCACCTAAGTGAATAACTTATTGCCAAATCAAAATAAAAACTATACATTTATTGCTTACATCATAATTTAACTCCTAAAAAAGTATGATTCCAGCTAATTTCACTTATCATAAGGCGACTTCAGTAAAAGAAGCGATCGCTTTGGCGGAAACGCATGGGGAAGAGGCGAAGTACATGTCTGGCGGACATAGTCTGCTACCCATGATGAAACTTCGGTTTGCGACTCCAGAACACATTATTGATATCAGTAAAATCGAAGGCTTATCCTATATAAAGGAAGAAGGCGATGTTCTTAAGATCGGGGCGTTGACTACCCAAACAGAGATGGAGCATAATGCGAACATTAAGGAAAACTATCCTATTTTTTCGGATGCCATTAAATTAACGGCGGATCCCTCGGTACGAAATGTGGGAACCATTGGAGGAAACATAGCCCACGGTGATGCTGCCAATGATCAACCTGCTTTGATGCTTGCAATGCGGGCAACGGTAGTGGCAGAGGGAACAGATGGGCAAAAAACGATTCCGATCGATGAATTCTTTCAAGGGTTTTATATGACTGCCCTAGAACCTTCCGATGTCTTGGTAGAAATTCAAGTTCCGAAAGCAAAAAAGGGAAGTGGAGGCGCTTATAACAAAGTAGAACGAAAAGTAGGTGACTATGCGACCGCTGGTGTGGCCGTTCATTTAGCACTCAATAGTGATGGGGTTTGCCAAGAAGTAGGTATCGCACTTACCAATGTTAGTGCAGTTCCTATGCGTTTGGATCGAGGAGAGGAATTATTACTAGGTAAAAAGATCACCGATGATTTAATTGAACAAGTAGGGGTCATGGCCAGTGAAGATTGCGAGCCTACCTCAGATTTAAGAGGGTCCGAAGCGTATAAAAGATCTATTGTTAACACCATCACCAAGCGTATGATTCGTTTGGCCTTGGAAAGAGCACAACACTAAAAAAATTGAAATGAAGCATACAATAACAATGACTATTAATGGTGCCCCCGTAACCGCGGAGGTAGATTCGCGCTTACTATTGGTCCATTTTATAAGAGAAAATTTAGATTTGACAGGAACACATATTGGTTGTGATACTTCTAACTGTGGGGCCTGTACCATTCTATTGGATGGGAAATCGATTAAATCCTGTACCTATTTGGCGGTTCGTGCCGACGGTGCGGAGATTACTACGATTGAAGGTTTGGCGCCAGAGGGTACCAACCATCCATTGCAACAAGCTTTTCACGACCAGCACGGCCTGCATTGCGGATTTTGCACTCCAGGTATGATACTGCGTTCCGTGGATCTTTTAAAAAACAACCCGAATCCCACCGAAGAAGAAATACGTTGGGGAATCTCTGGGAATTTATGCCGTTGTACGGGCTACAACAATATTGTAAAGTCGGTGCAGCAGGCAGCTAAGGAAATGCAGAACGAATCAGAATCAGTCTAACCTCTTAAATAGAAAACTATGTTTAAATGCAAAACATCAGCAGAGGTTGGCGGAATGGGCCACTCTGTAAAACGAAAAGAAGATGCCCGGTTTTTACACGGGAAAGGTAATTATGTAGATGACGTTAAACTACCAGGGCAGTTGACGATGGTAATGGTTCGAAGTCCCTATGCCTATGCAAAGATCAAAGGGATCAATAAAGAAAAGGCCTTGGCCATTCCTGGAGTATTAGCGGTAATTACAGGAGAAGATTTGGCCCAGTATAACTTGCATTGGATGCCGACACTTTTGTCCGATACCCAAATGGTACTACCTACCGATACGGTGATGCACCAGTCGCAAGAGGTATGTGCCGTAATTGCCACAGACCGTTATGTGGCCGTAGATGGTGCGGAAGCGGTAGAAGTAGATTATGAGCCTATGCAGGCCATTGTAGACCCGTTCAAAGCTTTGGATGATGATGCGCCCTTATTACGGCCCGATAAAGAAGGACAGGAAGACAATCAGATATATCACTGGGAACGTGGTGATCGTTCTAAGACCGATGAGGTCATCGCCAATGCCGATGTGGTCGTAAAAGAACGCATTTACCTTCCTAGAATTCATGTGGCTTCAATTGAAACCTGTGGCTGTGTCGCCAGTTATGATAAGGACACCCAAAAACTACTGGTATATTTAACTACCCAGGCACCGCACGCTATTCGTACGGTGGTCGCTTTGGTTGCAGGGCATGTAGGTCTGTCAGAGGAAAAAATACGTATTATCGCTCCCGATATCGGAGGTGGTTTTGGAGGCAAAGTACCGGTGTATCCCGCTTATGTGGTAGCAATTGCGGCTACTTTCTTAATTGGGAAACCCGTGAAGTGGATCGAAGACCGTTCAGAGAACCTGGTCAACGGTTTTGCCCGGGATTATCATATGGATTGTGAGCTGGCCGCTACCAAAGAGGGAAAAATACAAGCATTTAAAGTATCGACCTTGGCCGATCATGGGTATACCGATTCTTCGGCCAACCCATCGAAGTATCCAACAGGCATGTTCTCGATTTGTACAGGATCATACGATTACGAACACGCGTTTGCAGAGTTGGATGCGGTTTATACGAACAAAGCACCAGGTGGGGTAGCGTACCGCTGTTCATTTCGTGTGACAGAAGCGGTACATGCCATCGAACGCATGGTAGATAAGCTAGCGGCGAAAATCGAAAAAGATCCTGCCTTATTGCGCTTGGAGAATTTTATTAAAAAAGAACAGTTTCCATATGCTTCCCCATTGGGTTGGAGCTATGATAGCGGCGATTATGAAGCCACACTGAAGAAGGCGATGGATATGATCGGCTATAACGACTATAAAAAGGAACAAGCCGAAAAGCGTGCTCAAGGAAAATTGATGGGAATCGGAATCTGCACTTTCACCGAGGTGGTGGGTGCCGGACCATCCAAAGACTTTGATATCTTGGGAATAGCGATGTTCGATAGTGCGGAGATTCGCGTACACCCTACAGGAAAGGCATTGGCCCGTTTCGGGACCAAGTCGCAAGGGCAGGGGCACGAGACCACCTATGCGCAGATCTTGGCCGAGGAGCTGGGAATTCCCTACACCGATATTGAAATTGATGAAGGGGATACCGATACCGCTCCCTATGGTTTGGGAACCTACGCAAGTAGAAGTACCCCTACTGCCGGAGCAGCTGCGGCTATGGCCGCCCGTAAACTAAAGGCCAAAGGAAAGAAAATTGCTGCCCATTTGTTGGAAGTTAGCGAGGATGATATCGAATGGGAAGTAGGAAAGTATTTTGTAAAAGGTGCTCCTGAAAAATCAAAGACGATCCAAGATGTGGCCTTTGCGGCCTATACCAACATTCCACCAGGAATGGAACCCGGCTTCGAAGCAACACATTACTATGATCCGCCAAATTTAACGTTCCCGAACGGAGCCTATATCTGCGTGGTCGAAGTAGAGCAAGAAACCGGTGCTATTGATGTAAAACGTTTTGTAGCGATCGATGATTGCGGGAATATCATTAATCCAATGATCGTTGAAGGTCAAGTACATGGAGGTCTTACCCAAGGTATTGCCCCCGCAATGTACGAAGGTATCGAGTATGACGATGAAGGGAACGTATTGAACGGAACCTTGATGGATTATCTCGTGCCAACCGCCGTAGAATCTCCACACTGGGAAACCGGTCATACGATTACACCATCACCACATCATCCGTTGGGAGCAAAAGGAGTCGCTGAATCTCCCACCGTTGGGGCGCCACCGGCAATCGCCAATGCGATTATCGATGCCTTGGCTCCATTGGGAATCAAGCATTTGGATATTCCTATAACGCCTGCCAAAGTCTGGGAAGCGATTCAAGCACATAGTTAACTAAGTGCACATAAAGCGCAAGTGTCAAGTTTATATCTATGAATTTGACACTGGATGCTTTGATTGAAAACGTTGCGCAAGTCAAAAATGGGTTTTCAAAAGACTATTTCGTAAATACAAAATACCTTGATCAATCCAGTAGAATCTTGACCACGATACTAAGAAAATTAAATGGATTCCCACATTCGTAGGAACAAAAATAAATTGCTATTTTATGAAAGCACAATTAGAAAAGTCATTTGAAGTACCTCAAAGCCAAGAATTGGTTTGGGACCACCTCATTGACCCTAATAAGGTTATGGATTGCGTACCAGGCGTCACTATAGACGAGAAGGTAGGGGAAAACCATTATAAAGGCCAGGTGGGTATGAAGTTCGGCCCTATCGGGGCAAAATACGATGCTGATATATACTATGATGAATTGGACGAAGCAAACCGTAAAATCGTTTTGACGGGAAATGGAGTCGACGTCAAGGGCAACGGAAATGCGGAAATGACCATGACAATGAATATAACGGAACTAGACGGTGGTGGTGCCAAGTTGGATGCGATTATGGATGTGACCGTTAATGGTAAAATCGCCCAATTCGGCTCTCGTCTGATTACCACGGTATCGAACCAATTGTTTAAACAGTTCGTATCGAATTTTTCGAAAAAACTTGCCGACGCCGAAGCGTCTGCCTAAGACTAATTTTAATCGTTGACGAAAGGGGCTATCTAAAAAGGATTGTTTTCTGATTTGTTAGGTTGAACCTGTTGAAACCAATTATTGATTATCAATAAGTTAAATTATTTCAACAAGCTTGCTAAGACGAGAAAGAATCTTTTAGGCAGCCTCTTATCTATTATCAAAAACTAGGCTATTGAATAAAGAAATCGAAACACTCATAACCGATTTTTATGAGCACGACTACATTCTAAACGAGGCCTTGGCGACCTCCTTGTTTCTCTTGAAAAATTTGGAGAAACCACTACTGCTCGAAGGAAACCCGGGAGTAGGCAAAACGATGCTTGCCAAAACCTTGGCCGCTCATCTGGGTACTAACCTTATTCGCTTGCAATGCTATGAAGGCTTAGATGTAAGCACTACGATCTATGAGTGGAATTACCAAAAACAGTTACTGCACATCAAGCTTTTTGAACAGGATGCGGACAAAAAAGCTTTGGGAAACCAGATTTTTGGAATGGACTATGTTCTCAAGCGTCCTTTATTGCAGTCGATCAGCTCTGAAAAACCCGTGGTACTCTTAATCGATGAAATTGATCGGGCCGATGAGGAATTCGAGGCGTATTTATTGGAGCTATTGTCCGACTTTCAAATCAGTATTCCTGAGTTAGGAACTATCACTGCGGTTTCTAAACCCTTGGTCATATTAACCTCGAACCGTACACGGGAACTTAGTGATGCACTAAGAAGGCGCTGCCTATATCATTGGGTCGATTTTCCCTCAAAAACAAAAGAAATCGATATAATTTCAAAAAAGCTACCAAATATTGAGGAAGAATTGGCGAGCCAGGTAGTGACCTTTATACATAATTTGCGCAAGTCAAGTTTACATAAGCCACCAGGTATCGCGGAATCACTCGATTGGGCCAAGACACTTTTACTAATGAATGCAACGAACATTACTGATGAATTGGTGCAAAACACGATTGGCAGTGTGCTTAAGCACAAAGACGATGTAGATTTTGTAAAAAATAAAACAGTGCAGGAATTTTTGTATCCTATTGATTAAAGAACAACGAACAACGAACAACGAACAATGGACAGTGAAAAGTGGCAGTGAATAGTTGTAGTGAACAGTGTGACCTTATGCGTTTGTGTTTGACATTTGAGTTTGAATTTATTTTTTTCATCTAACATCTAACATCTAACATCTAACATCTAACATCTAACATCTAACATCTAACATCTAACATTGAAAGAAGTAATCACAACATTTAAAGAACGCTTGATCGACTTTACGATGTATTGCCGGGAAAGGCAATTTGTTTTGGGACCTCCTGAGACGCGAGATGCTTTCGAAATAGCGGAACGAGGTTATTTTTTAGATAGGAAACTCTTTCAGTATAGCCTTAAGGCCGTTTATTGTAAACGGAAAGAGCATTTTGATAGGTTCGATGAGCTCTTTGATCGATTTTGGAGTCGGTATTATGAGGATAAATTAGAGCAGCGAAAAGCGGCCATCAAGCACAAAAAGAAAGAACCCGACACGGCCACTATTATTTTTTTGGGAGCAAAATTCAATGTATCCAAACCGCTGCAAAAAGAGCAGGAAGCAAAAAAAACCGTCGGTGCAAACGAGAGCATCCGCCTTCGAATGACCGATTTTTCAAAGGTGAACGTAACGGATAAGGAACGTTTGGAAGAATTGGCGGAAGAGCTTTTTTACCAAATGAGCATGCGGTTCAAGCGAAGGCTGGAAAATGCGAATCGAGGACAGATCGCTATTCGAAATACCATACGGCAAAGTATTTCAAAGGGCGGTATGCTGCTTGACTTATCCTATAAGAGAAAGCGAAAAGAAAAGCGAAAGGTTGTTTTTATTTTGGATGTAAGTGGTTCTATGGATACCTATAGCTACTACCTGTTGCGCTATGTAATGGTTTTAAAAAAATATTTTAAAAGCCTAGAGTTTTTTACCTTTAGTACTACTTTGACCCATGTAACGCCCTTGTTGCGTTCCAATAATGAGCAACAAATTTTACAAGAGGTCGGTAAAAATGTACATTCATGGTCTAGCGGCACCAAAATAGGGGAATCGCTAACAGAATTTCTGAGTAGCTATGGGAGCAAATTTTTGAGCCAAAAGCATATCGTGGTAATTCTTAGTGACGGGCTCGAAACTGGCAGCGTAACGCAATTAAAAGAGGCTGTGCGAACCATACGGCGTAAGTGTAAAACCTTGGTTTGGTTAAATCCGTTAAAGGGTATGCAGGGGTACCAGCCTATACAAAAAGGAATGGTGAACGTAATGCCTCATTTAGATGCGTTTGAATCGGCCCACAACCTGGATAGCTTACTAAAATTGGAAAAATTGTTGATGGATGTTTAATGAACTTGCCCTACAAATAGAAAAACACTTGGCCCAAGGGTCGAATTTTGCCATTGCCCAAGTAGTCGACCGTATTGCGCCCAGTTCTGGTAAAGTAGGGGATAAGGCCCTGATTTTGGAATCAGGGGAATTGATCGGTTGGATCGGCGGCGGCTGTGTTCGAGGTATTGTAATCAAAGAGGCGATCGAAGTAATTAAAACAAAACGTTATAGGCGCGTACGAATCTCGCCGGAAGGCGGTTCTAGAGAAACCGCAAATTATAAAGAATATGTTATGTCTTGTCAGAGCAAAGGAACCTTGGAAGTGATGATCGAACCTGTACTACCACAACCCGAGCTTATAGTAGTCGGTAAAAGTAACATCGCCCGCAAGTTGTCTCAATTAGCGGCCACGGCTGACTTTCGGGTGACCGTCATGGCGAATGCCATTGCCCATCAAATGTTTCCAACGGCCTATATGGTGTCGGATCAAGTTGATTTTTCTGAACTAAAAAATAGCGGCAATACCTATATCATCGTGACCACGCAAGGGGAAGATGATGATCTTTCCGTAAAAAAAGCCTTGGAATCGTCGGTACGCTATGTGGGCTTTGTAGCGAGCAAGAAGAAGGCAGAAGATATGCGCACATATCTTGCAGGGACAGGACTCCCCAATACACGGATTGCCGAGTTAAAAAGTCCGGTCGGTTTAGACATCAATGCTAAATTGGCCAGCGAAGTGGCCATCAGTATTTTGGCCGAAGTAATTGATCATTTTAGAAATGGCAATGCGGCCGGGAATATGCCCGTTCACGAACCCGCCAATATACCGATGCCATCGATCGAAGAAGCTGCTCCCGAGGATAAATTTGCTGCGGAATACTACATCAATCCGGTATGCCAAGTCCCCGTATCTAAAAGTAATCCAAAGCATATTGTAGAATACCAAGGGGAAAAAGTGTACTTCTGTTGTGATGGCTGCAAGGTGAGTTTCGAAAAGAACCCTGCGGAGTACATTAAGGGATAACCAAGTCGCATGCCCGACTAACCTTTTATAATATAGAAGTGATTTAAACTTTTTCCATTCGCTAAAAATTTGCTCTTTTCTACCCCATTTATTGTCTTTTTTTCCTTCCATAACTCTGCTATGCAACTCAAAAAAGCCTTCAAATAGTCAAAAAACATCTAATTTTCGCTAGAAAGCAAAAAGTTTAAATCACTTCATATATTAAACATGTTCTTTGGGTTTAAAAAAGACATTTCTTTCCCTATTTCTTGATTTCGATCAAGTGCTTTTTTTAGTAATCCTTTGATATTTGTCATTCTGTACAAAATATCGAATCGATGGAAACTAATTTTTACAAAGGCACAGGGCTCTCTTATTTTAGGTTCAATTTTGGCAATTTCGACAATGGTGTTGCATCCCTCGGGCGGTACGATTGAGCATCTTATTAAAATGTCGTCACCGCTTCGTATAACTCATTCCTTAGCTATATTTTGCCTGCCATTGATTCTATTTGGTTTTTACGGCATAACCCATAAACTCTTAGGTAAATGGAGACTGTCTATTTTAGCTTTTATTAGTATGTCATTTGGTCTTATAGTGGCAATGCTGGCGGCACTATTTAATGGATTGATCTTACCATATTTTATTGATCAATATTCAGAACGAATAGTACAAAACAGTGCCCTTGTAAAACCCATTGTGAATTATGGCTTTGCTATAAACAAAGCATTGGTTTATGTATTCATTGTTGCATTTTGTTCTTCCATTGCTATTTATTCTTTAATTATCATTAAATCTAAGAAGCTATCCAAATGGATCGGTTATTTTGGACTGGCTATTTTCCTTTTTGCCATTATAGGATGGATTTCAAATTTTGCTTTTACAAACCTTTTAGGTTTCAGGATATTTGTTTTTGGAATAGCTGGTTGGATTTTATGTTCGGGAATAGCATTGATCCGGTTTAAAAAATAAGAAAACGTAGTACGAATTAGCGGAAGCTACAACCATAGGGCTAAGTGTTGCGTGTTTGGGTAGATCCACCAAAATAATCATATTGAAGCTAGCAAAATAGCTTGCATAAGGGAAGGCTGGCAAAATAGCAAGGGGCAAACAACATATCTGGTTTTGTGGCTGTTGCCGAAAAGTGAACTCGTATTTTATTTTAATTGAAGAAATTTATATGGGCCAAGTGGTCGCAATACGCCTTTCTACCGAAAAAACCACAATAAGGGCACCTAAAAGGGGCATAAAAGTGGTGAACGCCAGTCCTAAGAAATCGATTTTCACTCCGATGCGAAGCACTGCCATTAGTGCAAAACCAAAGACCAAAATCATTCGAAATACATGGCGTTTAACAAAGAAAACCAGTTCGGTAGGCCGTGTGCGTATGCGTTGTATATCACGCACAATCAGTAGGCCAAAGGTAATGACGAACAGGAGGCGAGCTAGCAGACCCAATGAAAATTCAGGGAGTACGTTTATTAATTGCCGGGTGGCTACCAAGAAAAGAAGTGAAGGGATAAGCACTAGGCCCGTGTCACGTATGCTCGCAAGTTTCTTGCGAAATCGTATGGCCGACAGGGAACTGATCAACAGGTATGGGGTCGAAAAACTCATAACAATAGCCAACGGGAGTAGTTCCTCTATCATAAAACCGATAGCTATCCAACATCCATCTAAACAAGATACCCTATTTTTACATCAGTGACGCGAACACAATCTCATATCGCTGTTCTTATACTCGCCGCCGGGGCTTCCCGCCGTATGGGGCGTCCCAAACAATTACTAGCTTGGAGCGATACGACCTTATTGGGCAATGCCATCGAGAATGCGAAAGCTTCCAATGCGCATGAGGTTATAGTAGTAGTAGGGGCCAAAGCGGAATTTATTCGTAGGGAAGCGACCAAGCATTATGTTCCTACCGTACAAAATGATGATTGGGAGCAGGGGATGGGTAGTTCTATTATTTGTGGACTAAGTTATCTCTTACAGCAACGGACGGCCTATACAGGAGTCTTAATTCTATTAGCGGACCAACCCTTAATAGATACCGCCTACCTCAACAAAATGATGCAATGTTTTCAAGATGGCACACGCGGGATTGTCGCGACCAAGTACAATGAAAAGGCGGGCGTGCCCGCCCTTTTTGGAAATTCCTACTTTGAACCTCTTCAATTGCTCAACCAAGAGTATGGGGCCAAAACCCTACTAAAAATGCATACTAAAGATACCTTGCTGCTAGATGCTGGCAATAAGATTTCCGATATCGATACCCCCGAAGATTATCATGGGCTTCGCACCGGTGACAGTAAATAAACTACTGCCGGTTGTATTCCTAACTCCCTTGCATGCATTTTTTGACTTGGAAAACCACAAGGACCGGATACTTAAGGCATTATTTTTTACGTTATAATCCAACGAGAATCATACGAAGTGCGCCGTTCATCGAAAAAATAGCGCTTTTTGTATAAAATTGGCTTGGCGATTTAAACCAATGATCCGCAGCCTTGTCTTACTTAAAAATATACTCCCATGCAAAAACGTACACCTACACTCGTAAAATTTGGCCTCCTATTTTTAATCGTCACTACTCCTTTAAATGCGCAAGACGTTGCTTCGATAGAGGCAACCAGTGACGATATTAGCGAAAATCTCGATTTGAAAGCAGTTGCTTCCGTCTTTGGTGACACCAAAGACCTAGAGACGTTTGAACAAAAGTTGAATGATCCCGAAGCGCCACTATCGAATCTAGATCTTAATGAAGATGGCTATGTAGATTACCTACGGGTCATCGAAACGATGGAGGAAGATACGCATGTAATTGTGCTACAGGCGGTATTGGACGAAAACGTATACCAAGATGTAGCCACTATTGAAGTGGAAAAAGACACCCAAGGTACCACACATGTGCAGGTAGTAGGAAATATCTATGTGTACGGAACGGGGTATATCGTTCAGCCAGTCTACGTGCATCGACCAGTTATTTTTAATTGGTTGTGGAGCTCCACCTACCGACCGTATCGTTCGGTCTATTATTGGGGGTATTATCCAAAACACTACAGTATTTGGAAACCTTTTCACCTAACTCACTACAAAAAGAATGTATTGGTACATGTGAATGTAAAACATACCTATCGTCGTACAACTGTTCGCTACAGTACAAAGGCCGTGCGTTTGCATACAAAGGTACACCGCAACGATTACGCGCTAAGATACCCGCAAAGAGCGCATGCGGTACGAGTCACTACTGTTCGCAAGACCAATGGTACTTCTAAAAGGGTGGCAACAGTACGTAGAACGAATGCGCCTACAAAACGGGTGGCAACATCCAAGGAAACCAATAGTAAACGAAAGGCGGTTGTGGTAAGCACGAGTTCGAATGGTACCCGCACTGTAAAGGCGGCCAAGGTTCAAAAGACCCCTGACAACAAGGAAGGCACAAAAACGAAAGTTAAAAAGAGAAAGGTTACGAAAAAGAAGGTTGTAAAGAAGAAAAGGAAATAAGGAAACTACTATATATTCAGTACAGACCCTTATGGAAATGCCATAAGGGTCTTTTTTCGTTCTTTTAGGATGAGTTTGGCAAATTCCCTTGAATACGAATCAAGAATTTATAGTAAATTCATCTCTCTTAAACTTTAAAAAGATGATGTCCAAAAAATTCGTTTCACTTGCCATTTTTATATTGCTTCCTGTTGGTTCGTTATTCGCTCAAGATATGAGTTTTGAGGATTACAATCCTACTCCTACCTTGGTGGTAGAAGGCTCGGAAGTGCCCAGTGCCAAATTTCCCTTTATTGATGTACACAGCCACCAACGCGATATGTCTGCCCAGGCATTGAAGAATATGATTGTCGATATGGACCGAATCAACGAAGGTATTATGGTGAATCTCAGTGGGGGTTCGGGCAAGCGAATTCAGGACATGGTAGAAAGTATAAAGGCCAACTACCCAAATAGGTTCGTCGTTTTCGCCAATGTTAATTTTGACGGGGTAGGCGAGACTGGCTGGTCGGAGAAGGCGACAAAGCAGCTAGAAACAGATGTGAAAACCGGTGCTAAAGGTCTAAAGATCTATAAGAGCCTTGGGTTGCGCTACAAAGATAGTGATGGTAATCGGCTTGCTATCGATGATTCAAGACTAGATCCTATTTGGGCCAAGTGTGCGGAATTGGGAATTCCCGTATTAATTCATGCTGCCGATCCAAAGTCGTTCTGGGATGAAATGGATAGTAAGAATGAGCGTTGGTTAGAGCTAAAGACACGTCCTAGAAGAAAACGTTCTGCTACGAATCCGGCGCCATGGCAACAGATTATTGATGAGCAGCACAATATGTTCAAAAAACACCCCAACACAAAATTTATCAATGCTCATATGGGGTGGTATGCCAATAACCTCGAAAAACTCGGAACACTTTTAGATGAAATACCCAACATGTCAGTCGGTATCGGGGCGATTATTGCCGAGTTGGGCAGGCAGCCCAAGGCCGCGCACGCATTCTTTGTGAAGTACCAAAATCGTATTCTTTTTGGGAAGGATAGTTGGAAACCGGAAGAATTCCCGACCTATTTTCGAGTACTGGAAAGCGATGATGAATACTTTCCCTATTATAAAAAATACCATGCTTTTTGGGCAATGTATGGCTTAGACCTCCCAGATGATGTTTTGAAAAAGGTCTATTATAAAAATGCCCTGAAACTCATACCCGACTTAGACAGTAGTTTGTTTCCCAAGGATTAGATTAAATACAGGGCGGTGAATACTATCAATACTAAACTTAAGTTTGATTTTTAAATTTAAATTTTTTAGTATTAAATAAGGAGTACCCAATAATCAAGATTTCTTTTTCTTTTCGGAACTTTCCGCGGGGCCATAATCCTGAAAAATACCGCAAGAACGCTCCTTTTTTATCAGAGAACGGTTTGTTTCTTTTTTCTTTTTGGCAAAGGCCTTTATCTGTGGTGATAAATAATTCATCGTAAGGTACATTAGAACTGCAAAACGATTTGTGTCTTAAAATATTGTTTATCTACTTATATACTACGAATTTAAGGGCAGTCCCGTGTCTTATACCAAGTAATTAGGTTATTTTATTGACATATTCAAGTCTGTAGTAGAAATTTTTATAGTTTTTGTGATAAAAAGAAAGTTTCAGATACTAATGGTAAGTGAAGATGGTATAAACCACCCTTTTAAACGTTTAAAGTATATTGAAATAGTACCCCAAACCTAAAAACCAACTGTTCAAATACATGAACAAAGAAGCTGATTTTGTGAAGTTAATCAGGGCGAATGAGGGCATTTTGTTCAAGATTACCACGGTATATACAGACAACAGTGCGGATCAACAAGATTTATACCAAGATATTGTTTATCAGCTTTGGAAGTCCTTTGATAGTTTTCGGAACGAATCAAAAATAAGTACTTGGATGTATCGCGTGGCAATGAATACTGCCTTGACCCAAATACGAAGTAAAAAACGCACTGGACATTCTGTATCCATTGAAAAAACGGTCCTTAAGCAGACCGATAGTTATGAAGCACAATGGGAAACGCGACTACAACTGCTTTACAAACATATTCATAGGCTAAATGTACTGGAAAAAGGCCTTATGCTATTGCTGTTAGAAGGCAAGAAATATGATGAAATTGCAGAGATTACCGGTTTGAGCCCCTCAAACGTGGGGACACGTATTTCCCGTATCAAACAAAAATTGAAATTGCAGTTAACGAAAACTGATTAGAATGGAACTAGAAGAACTACAGGCCACTTGGGCCCAAATGAGCACAGAACTCGAACATCAAAAAATAATAACCAACGAAATTATTTTACAAATGACACAACAACGTTATACCAATAAATTCAGTAAAATTACCTTTTATGAATCTATCGGAGCCTTTATCTGCCTTATTATGGCTGCTTATATTATCGTGAATTTTGCAAGTCTTACAACCTGGTACTTACAATTGTCAGGGATCCTGAGCCTTGCTTTCCTCGTTATACTACCCATCCTGGTCCTACGGGCGCTAAAGCGAATCCAAAACTTAGGGGTAAAAGATGCGAATTATTCAGATATGATTATTCGATTTACCAAGGCGAAGAAGCATCTTTTATTCCTACAACGACTGGGAATGTACCTGACTTTTCTGTTTTTTTTAACGGTAATGCCGGTATTTAATATGATTTTAAAGGGAAATGACATTTTCTTAAACTATCAAGCGTCCTTGTGGTACATTCCGGTAGTTGGTGTTTTTTTGTTTTTCCTTGGCCGATGGGGCTATGGTTGCTATAAAGGCATTACAAATTCTGCCGAGACGATTCTAAAGGAGCTAGAGGGGTGAGGTGCTTAAATTAAGAAGTAAACTACCTCGTGCACTCGCCCCGAGGTAGTTTAGTCAAGGATACATACATGCTTTATACCCACGGCCATATCTGGTAACTTTATTTCTGGTTTTAGTATATTTGAAAGATTCATCAACATCTATAAAAAAATGAACCTCTCAAAACTAGCATTCCTTTCTCTTTTACTTTGTTCAATTACGTTTGCCAATACTTTGCAGGCACAAGAAGACGGGTTTTCTATTGCCTATGAAAAGTTTACTCTCGACAATGGTTTGGAAGTGATTTTACATGAAGACCATAGTGATCCTATAGTGGCGGTAGCAACTATGATGCATGTAGGTTCTAACCGTGAGAAACCAGGGAAGACAGGTTTCGCACATTTCTTTGAACACATGAGTTTCAATGATTCGGAGAACGTACCGGTAGGCGCCAATCGCAAGATGATTCCAGAATGGGGCGGCAGTCGAAATGGAGGTACTTGGAGCGATGGTACAGTGTACTACGAGGTAGTTCCCAAAGATGCTTTTGAAAAAATATTGTGGATTGATTCAGATCGCTTTGGTTATATGATCAATACGGTTACCGAGGCCGCATTAGAACGGGAGAAGCAAGTGGTAAAGAATGAGAAACGCCAACGTGTAGATAACAGGGCTTATGGCTATACCAATGAAATCCTTCGAAAAAATATGTATCCGCAAGGGCATCCGTATAGTTGGACGGTAATTGGGCAGTTGCCTGATTTACAAGCGGCTACCATTGATGATGTGAAAGAGTTTTATAAGGAATACTACGGCGCTAGTAATGCCTCTTTGGTAATTGCCGGCGATATAGATATCAAAGAAACAAAGACGTTGGTAGAAAAATGGTTTGGAGAAATTCCGAGTGGCCCGGTAGTGGCGCCCTTAGCGCCAATGCCAGTTACATTGGCCGAAACTAAATCGTTATATTTTGAAGATAACTTCGCAAAACTACCTGAATTACGAATGGTTTTCCCCACTGTTGAAGAATACCATAAAGATGGTTATGCACTTCAAGTTTTAGGGCAATTGTTAAGTAGTAGTAAAACAGCGCCTTTATACCAAGTGCTCGTGGAAGAAGAAAAACTGGCGCCAGCTGTGTATACGTATCAAAATAGTAGCGAGCTAGCAGGAGAATTTACATTTAACATTCGCGCAAACGCCCAAACGGATTTGGATATGGTAAAGGCCGCCATTGAAAAAGCTCTGAAACGCTTTGAAGAAAAGGGCGTGAATAGTAAAGATTTAAAACGAATTAAGGCAGAATTGGAAACAGGGCTCTATCAAGGGTTCAGCACGGTTTTGAACAAAGCCTTTCAATTGGTGCAGGACAATGAATTTAAAGGAGATCCGGGCTATATCAGTAAAACGGCCGCTTTGACAAAGGCGGTTACCGAGGCCGACGTAATGCGGGTATATAACAAGTATATCAAAGGAAAAAACTACGTCATGACCAGTGTGGTGCCAAAAGAAGCAGCTTCGCTTGCTGTGGAAGGCAGTGCCTTGGCAGAAGTTTGGATCGAACAGGTGAAGCAAGATGTAGCTGATGAAGAAGTAAGCCAAGGGGAAGAGGCGACATATGAGAAAACGCTCAGTACATATGACCGCAGCGAACCGGCCTTTGGTGAGACCCCTTTATTCAAATCTCCCGATATATGGCAAACCACCCTTGAAAATGGAATGAAGGTCTTGGGAATAGAAAATAATGAGGTCCCGATTGTACAGTTTAGTATAAGTATTCCCGGGGGCCATCTATTAGACCCGAAGGGAAAGTCGGGCGTGGGTAGTCTATTGAGCGATTTGATGATGCAAGGCACCGCTAACAAGACGGCCGCAGAATTAGAGGAAGCAATAGGGTTATTAGGCGCTTCCATCAACGTTTATTCACGCTATGAAGATTTTTACATTGCTGGTTCTTGTTTGTCTAAAAACTTGGAACCTGTGATGAAGTTGGTAGAAGAAATAGTATTGGAACCTCGATGGGATATCACTGAGTACGAACGCCTAATGCAAGCGTTAAAGACGAACTTAAAAGGACAGGAGGCCAACCCGGATGCAATCGCCGATAATAATTTTTACAAGCTATTATATGGCCCTGATCATATCTTTTCAAAGCCGGGAGAAGGCACCTTTGAAAGTATCAAAACATTTCAATAGCAGATTTAAAAGATTACTATGACAAGCTTTCGTCAGAGAACAGTACTTTGCATATTGCTGGGAACACTACCAAAGAAGAAGTTAAAAAAACATTAATCTCCTTGTCTACTAAATGGAACGTAAAAGCCATGGCCATGCCTGCCTACAAACTTCCTGAAACACCAAAAAAAGATCATATTTACTTTATCGATGTGCCAGATGCAAAACAATCGGTCGTATATGTCGGGAAATTGGCACTTTCAAGGGGAGATGCCGAATACAATAAACTCAATTTTGCAAATGAAATACTGGGTGGGGGCAGTAGCGGAAAATTGTTCCAGACGCTTCGGATCGAAAAGGGGTATACCTACGGCGCATATTCTAGTATCACCCGTTTAAATGAAGTAGCTCCCTTCTTCGTTCGCACAAGCGTACGTGCAAATGCTACCTTACCCTCGCTTGAGATTATTAGGGACATGCTAACCGGGTACGAAGGCTCTTTTGACGAGGATGCAGTAAAATTGACTCAAAATAAAATTGTTAAACAAAATACGAGGGCCTTTGAAAGTCTCAATGCCAAATTGGGAATTTTACGCACTATGAGCAAGTATAAGCTCCCGATGGATTATCTTGATGAAAACCAAAAGGAACTGATGGGTATGAGCTTGTCAGATTTTAAAAATGTGATAAACAAACACTTAAATGAAAAGGAGATGATTTATGTGATAGTAGCAGATAAAGTCACCCAATTCGAAGAGGTAAAAAAATTAGGTAAGGAAATCACCGAACTGGATATTCATGGTAATCTGGTAGAGTGAACAATGAACAATTGACAGTAGCTTGGTACTTGGTCTTGTTCAACAGTAATCGGTAATAAAGTTTTGAGCTTGATACTTGCGCTTGACATTTATAGCACCACTAGTTGTTTCTCGATATAATCTTGCACCAAGTACCAGTTCATTTTTAATACAAGTGCAGCCGAGGGGAGATTATCGTCCTCAATGGCCGATATAATGGCTTCATGCTGGTTGTCAGAATTGAAGTAGAACGATTCATCTGACATAAAGGCTTTTTCATATAAGAAAACACGCGTCTTTAAGTCACCTAGAATCTGTTGTGCTACGGTATTGCGATAGTTTTTGGTAAGCAGGTGATGAAATTCCATATATGAATTAATACGATCCAAAGGTCCTTCAGCTTCTTGGATTAGTTTTTGCTGTATTCGAAGGTTGACAATGGTCTGTTCATCGAAGACCGATTGTTCCAAAGCAAGCACCTCTAGCTGCGCTACGATTTCATATAGATTTTTTGCCTCATCATGGCTTAGTTCTTTGATGAAAAAACCACGATTGGGAATGGCTTCGATTACATGGGATTGCTGCAATTGCGTCAATGCCTCTCGAATAGGGGTTACACTCACATTCAACCTGCGTGCCAATGCCGCTAAATTAACAGAATCTCCAGCGTTTAATTCACCCTCTCGCATCTGTTTTAGTAAATGCTCGCGTACTTGATCTCTAACAATCATCTTTCCAATCATATCACTAAAATAGCATATCGTATACGATTTTTTAGTGATTTTATTGTGAAATATGCTGAAATCGATGTTATTTTTAACGATTTTTTTAAGTTCTATAGGGAAATGACGACCAAATACACAGCAACACCTAGCAAGTTTTAGTATATTGAAGGGCTATTGTCTGTGAAAATGAAGAATTTAGGATGGATATTACTTATGCCCTTGCAGCTCCTTTTTGGGCAAGCGTTGGAGTGCACGCAGTTGTTCAACCCCGCAGACGGCGCCACAAACGTACCGGTTACTACCCTTTTTGAATGGAGCCAGGTTACTAGTGCCACGAGCTATCGAATCAATGCCGGTACGAGTTCGGGAGCACTCGATATTTTTGAGGGCTTGGATGTTGGTGATATTACCTCCTATGAGTTTTCACGTCAACTACCAACTGAACAGGCAATTTATGTAACAATTATCCCCTACAACGATACAATGGAAAACTTGAGTTGCCCTGAGGTTGTATTTACAACGGGCATCCGTGTATTGCCTTCTTGTACTGAAATTATTAACCCGCAAGATGGTGATGCTTTAGTATCGGTCACTGCAAACATCACTTGGGTCAGGGATTTTACCGCCACTGGTTATTTTATGACTATTTACGAGAAAGATCCGGCGGGAATTCTTATATGGGATATGGAAGATGTGGGTAATGGCACTAACGCCCAACCTCCTGAGTTTAAACCTAGAACCCGATACTATGTAACAATTATCCCCTATAATAGTGCAGGTATTGCTCCGGCCTGTGAACCAATTACCTTTACTACCGGTGACCCACTTCCATTACCTGACTGTGCCCAATTAACAATACCCGCACCGAATGGAAAGCAAATACCCTTGGATACCGGTTTGATTTGGAATCCTGTGGTCGGTGCCAATGGGTACATTCTCTCTGTCGGTACTTCTCCAGGTGGAGGAAACATAGTAGACAATCTAGATGTAGGAATGGCTACTTACTTTGATTTGCTTGGCGATTTACCATTGGGAACGCGAGTGTATGTGCAAATACGTAGTTATGAAGGGGCAAGAGAGTCGGAAATTTGTCCACTTACTTTTTTTGACACCTTTCGACCAACAACAGATGAGTTGGCAGATACCATCCCTAAATTTTTCACCCCCAATAATGATGGGGCTAATGACCTTTGGACGGTCGATGAAGTGGAGGATCTGGAAATCCAGGATGTTTTTGTTTTTGATCGGTATGGAAGACTGCTGGTACAACTCGGCCCCGGTGAAGGTTGGAATGGTACTACCAGCGGTGGCCTGCCGGTACCTTCTGGTTCTTATTGGTATTCAGTGGGGGTTCTCAACTTTCCTCGTGTCAAAGGCTACCTGCTTCTGAAACGTTGATAAATAATTGTAATAGACCACGTTCCGTTTCATTAATTACCACAAATTACTTGTTTTCTAGACGACGGTAAAAAAAAAGACCAATTTGTCGTCTTTAACTATCTTTTGAGGTAGTATTTCAAGTAGATGGTAAATTAATAATTAGATTTGCGCTAATTCAAAGTTAACCAGTAATGTCTCAAGACGTTTCAAACCCCGATGACATCGACAAAATAGTAGCGGCATTCACCCCTATCTATCTTGAGGAGATGAATGGGGTCTCTTTAATGGATCGTGTGGATACGAAGTTTATTTTTAATAGGAATGAATTGAGTAAGATTCTCATAAATGGGTTCGGCGACTATAAAATTTTGGAAATTGATGGCCTTAGGATAATGGGCTACAAAAACCAGTACTTCGACACTAAAAACAAACAGTTTTATATTGATCACCACAATGGAAAGAAAGGCCGAACCAAAGTAAGGGTGCGTGAATATATAAATTCTGGCCTTTCTTTTTTAGAAGTAAAACGGAAAAACAATAAAGGGCGTACTCGAAAAACACGCATACGTATTCCTGAATTTCAAACAAAGCTTTCAAAAGAAAATCTCGGTTTTGTAAACAATCTGGTGCCTAAACAAGAGGAACTGTTTCCCATACTGCAGAACAGCTTTAATCGCATCACTTTGGTGAATCAACATACCCTCGAGCGCGTAACTTTCGATACCGATTTGTATTTTGATAACCACCAAAATACTATGGCTTTCAACCAATTGGTGATTGCGGAAGTGAAACAAGCCTCTTTTAATCGCAGCACTCCTATTTTTGAACTTTTAAGAGCCAATAGAATTACTCCATACCGTATCAGCAAATATTGTATCGGAGCAACAAGTCTTTATAATGACCTTAAAGGCAACGCCTTTAAAGAAAAACTTTTGAGAATTAATAAAATAACAGCTGCCTAATGGAATTTTTAGAAATCCCCCTGTATGATAATGATTTATTGAAGATGTTGTTCCGTTTCTGCATCAACACCTTTTTTCTGACGATTATCATTCGTTTTTTATACTATCCAACAACAGAACGAAAAGACTATCTGTTTACATATTACCTCATAAGTATTATTGTATTCTTTATCTGTTTTACGTTAAAGAAGTATGAAATCAACATGGGAATGGCATTAGGTTTGTTTGCCATTTTCGGTATTATACGATATCGTACCGATCCGATTGGAATCAAAGAAATGACTTATTTGTTTGTTGTAATTGGTATTTCGGTTATTAACTCTTTAGCCAATAAAAAATTAAGCTATGCCGAAATCATCTTGGGTAATTTGTTGGTAGTAGGGGCAATAACAATTATTGAACGTTTTTGGTTGCTTAAAAATGAGGTAAGCAAAGAGATAGTATATGAAAAGATTGAGAATATAAGGCCTGAAAAGTATGAACAATTAAAAGCCGATTTAGAGGAAAGGACGGGTATCGACATCAACAGAATTCGAATTGGGGACATTGATTTTTTGAAGGATACCGCCTCCGTTACGATCTATTATTATGGTGAAAAATCGAAACTAAAGAAATAAGGCATTATGAAGAACATAGATAAGGTCTTAGTACGATGCTTTTTGTTGTTTTTTATAACGGTCGTGCAAGGCCAAAGTAAAGATTTTTTAAGTTGGAATTCATTAGAATTGGGGTACGAACCTTCCAAAAATTGGGATTTTACACTATTAGGACAACTGCGTCTAAAGAACGATGTTTCTACAATTGATGAGTACTTTGGACAATTTCAGGTAAACCGTCGCTTGGCCAAAGGTCTCAAATTGGGAGTAGGCTTCCGATATACTTTCGAGAAAGATGATCAAGGCAAGGTCCAAGGAATCGAAAATCATTTTCGATATCATATTGATTTACGCTACCGGAACAAATTAAATGATTTCACATTGCGCTACCGCATTCGTTACCAAAACAAAAACGAACTTGGTGTCGATGACGAGGCAAATAAATTTTTACGGTTCAAGGCCGGGGTAGAATACAACATAAAAGGGTGGAAATTGGATCCTAAATTAGATGGAGAATTATTCAATCGATTACAATCGAACGAAGAACGTACCGATCGTTTTCGCATAACCCTTGGAACCGGTTACAAAATCAAAAAGGCCGGGGAAATAAGCGGTTTCTATAGGGTTCAGAGTAGTTTTAACGATGTGGCTAGGGAAACCAGATTTATATTTGGCCTTAAATATAGCTATACTATTAAGTAAATAATCCTTTCTTCTCCAATTACTTACCATACAACGAAAAAGCGCGTTAAAGAAGATTGCTCCCACACTAAAGTTGGTCACTACTCGTTTTAGCTATCAAAACCAATAAAAAGTTACCTATGCAAAGTTTAGCAGCCAATACACAACGTCTATTAACATTATGTCTTATTTCGATGCTTGTTTTTTCATGCAGTAAAGATGCAGAAAACCCAGTAGATCTTGATGGTTCGTTCTCAAAAACCGAAGTAAAAACGGTATTAGAGATTGATCAGGTTTCCGGTGTTACCGATCAACTCGTTAATGAGATATTTCAAGCAGGAGACTCGGCAAAGAATTTGAATATAACAGATTGTCATCAAGCAAGTTATACTGATACTGGCTTCAAAATGACCTTTGAAAACTGTAGCGTAGATGGTAGTGAAAATTTGAACGGTACCATTACGGCATTATATGAAATTGGTATGAACACTTCCAACGTAGTAGTGAGCTTTACCAATTTAATGGTAGGCGATATCACTATCAACGGTACAAGAACCTTTTCGTTCTCAACAGAGGATACAGAGAGTATCACCTTTGGTATCACCAGCGATTTAGTAATTACAATGGGCGATGGTTCGGTCATCAAGGAAAAAGGGAATAAAGTGGTCGGAATCGTATTCGATGGTAGTTTTGAAAACGGAGCGATAACCTTGGACGGACAATGGACGGTAGAGGCAGAAGGGAATACCTATGTGGTGAATATTACCTCCTTATTGGAAACATCTTTTAATTGTGAGTACGTATCAAAAGGAAGTATGACATTGGCTAAAAATGGGTTACAGGTTTCCGTTGACTTCGGAGATGGTACCTGCGATGATCTCGCTACCTTGACCTACCCTGACGGCACAACAGAGGATTACTCCTTGAAAGATTAATATACAATACAATAATTTACAAGGCCCTGTCCGATTTCGGATAGGGTTTTCTGTTTTCAATAGTCTGTACTAGTCAGCAGTATACAAGCTGGTTTTTTGTACATTGGGAGAACAAATCAGCCGCGTGCTCAATTTTTCCAACAATGAAAAAAAGTAACCATTTTAAGTACTCCTTTCTGTTCGTAGCAGTTTTCCTTTCCTTTATAGTACAAGCCCAAAAAGACATCTTTGAAGAATTGGAAGAGATTGCCATTGTAGATCAAAAGATAATGGTGCCGATGAGAGATGGTATCCGTTTGGCTACGGATGTTTATAGACCCAAAGCAGCAGGTAAAGTACCGATTATCTTTTCTCGTACCCCTTATAATTTTAATTCTTGGAGCGATGGGGAACAACGAACAAGAACGGCCCAAACTGCCTTAAAAATGATAAAAAGAGGATACGCCTATGTGGTACAAAATGAGCGTGGCCGTTACTATTCAGAAGGCGAATGGGATATTTTAGGCGTGCCGTTGACCGATGGGTACGATTCCTTTTCTTGGATGAAAGACCAAACGTGGTCTAACGGTAAAATTGGAACATTGGGATGCTCTTCTACTGCTGAATGGCAAATGGCCGTCGCCGCATTGGATCACCCTTCGCATGCAGCAATGGTGCCTCAAGGTTTTGGTGCGGGCGTAGGTCGGGTAGGTGAATTTTATGAACAAGGCAATTGGTATCGCGGAGGTGCGGAACAGTTATTGTTCTTTTCATGGTTATATGGCGTGGAACACGATAAGTTTAAACCGCGAATCCCTGCTGGGGCCACGCAAGAAGATTTGATTCGTATTTCACGTTTTTATGATTTGGCACCTGAAAACCCTAAAATAGATATGAAAGAGGCCCTTGCACACCTGCCGTTGCAAGATGTTTTGCAGAATATTCATGAGAAAAGAGAAATTTTTGACAAGATGGTGGTGCGCAAACCGAATGATACGGATTGGTACAAGGGAGGCCTCTACCACGACAATATGGAAATCGGCGTACCTAGTTTCTGGTTTGCCTCTTGGTATGATGTTTCTATTAGCCCGAACATTGCTCTTTTCAACCATCTACGCGCCAACACAAAAGATACTGAAATTAGGGATAATCAGTATTTGGTTATTGCTCCCGTACTGCATTGTTCCTATACCAGGGCTACGGAGAATACCATCGTTGGGGAACGCAGTGTTGGTGATGCCCGCCTAGACTACGATACCCAAATTTTCGCTTGGTTCGACTTCTGGTTGAAGGGGTCGGCGAATGAATTTAAGGAAAAAACGCCAAGGGTCCAGTATTATACCATGGGTAGCAATAAATGGCAATCGGCGGAGGAGTGGCCTCCAAAAAAAGTGAAAATGACTACTTTTTACCTCAATAGCAAAGGGAATGCAAATAGTTTATACGGTGACGGAAGTTTGAGTACTGCCAAACCGGGCAAGGAAAGCACGCCAGATAGTTTTCATTACGACCCTATGAATCCGGTTCCGTCATACGGCGGTAATGTCTGCTGTACAGGAAACGCAATCAAAGGCGGGGCTTTTGACCAACAACAGATGGAAACTCGAAACGATATTCTCGTATTTACCACAGAACCTTTGAAGAAAGGAGTAGAACTAAGTGGTTTTATCGAGTCAACGCTCTATGTTTCCTCAGATGCAAAAGATACCGATTTTACAATCAAGTTAATCGATGTATACCCAGACGGGCGCGCCTATAACCTAGATGAAACCATTCAAAGGGCAAGATACCGTGAAGGCTATGACAAAGAGGTGTTTATGGAGAAAGGTAAAGTATACAAGCTAGATCTGACTCCCATGGCTACAAGTAACTATTTTGAAAAAGGCCATCGGATCAGAATCGAAATAAGCAGTAGTAATTTCCCAAGATTCTCAAGAAACTTGAATACAGGAGGCAACAACTATGATGAAAAAGAGGGAGTTATAGCCAGGAATACCATACACCATTCCAATACGTATCTCTCACAAATTAGAGTACCATTAATAACCGATTAAAGCGGTGTATATATTAGTGCAGAAATCCCAATCTACTCTTGAAAGACTAGTTCCAAATTGGGAAGTACAAAGAAAAAGGGTACACCAGTGGTGTACCCTTGTAATTTTAATAATGAAGTGATTTAGACTTTTTTTGGATCGAAAGATAGGGCTACGGACATTTGTGTCGCTGAACATAAATACCTTAGCCCATGTACAAAGTACTTGACAAAGATACTATAGAAATGGAAATAGTCCCATACATACCGCTTCCCAAGCGGGGCTTTGCCCCAAGGGTACCGTTATCGGAAATCGTCAACGCGGTGCTTTACAAGATGAAGACCGGTGTTCAATGGGAGTACCTACCGGTCGCCTCGCTGTTCTCCAGGGATCCACTGGGCTGGCAGGGCGTCTATTACCATTTCAGGAAATGGTGCCTGTCGGGGACCTTTTACGAATGCTGGACGGGCATACTGGAAGAGTACCGGGACAGGCTCGACCTCTCCAGTGTCGACCTTGACGGGAGCCATACCCCTTGCAAACGCGGTGGCGAGGCCGTGGAATACCAAGGGCGCAAGAGGGCGAAGACCACCAACGCACTCTACCTGACCGACCGTCAGGGGCTGCCCTTGGCCATGTCGGAACCCGTTGCGGGCAACCATAACGACCTCTACGACATCGAGGTGCAGTTCGAGGTGGTCACCGCCACGCTCGACCAAGCGGACATCGCGACGGACGGTCTGTTCCTGAACGCGGATGCAGGATTCGATTCCAAGGATTTCAGGGCGGCATGTTCGGCAAAGAAGATCAATGCCAACATCTGTTTCAACAAGCGAAACGGGAGCGCGGACGATAGGGACGAATATTTCGACCAAGACCTTTACGATGAAAGATATGCCGTTGAAAGGACAAATGCGTGGATGGACAGCTTCCGGTCACTGCTCAACAGATTCGATACCACCATCGCAAGCTGGAAAGGTTTCAACTACCTGTCATTCATAGTCTTGGCCTTGAGAAAATTCAAAATGAAAAAGTCTAAATGAGTTCAATGAATCTTTTCTAGATTTATCGATAATTCCTTTTAAACCTACAATTAGCGGTTGAAATTCCGATACTGGGCCCATTGTGCCCTTTTGCTATTTCTAAAAGTAGAGAAATACTGCCCAGATCTAGACTCTGTTGCTGTTTTTGTGCTGGATGCTTTCATGTTGTTCGTTTTTAGATTGATGAAGATTGATGATTGATGATGATTGATGAATGTCTATAGGCCCGTGATTAGCGGTTGAAATTTCTGTACTGGGCCCATTGTGCCCTTTTGCTATTTCTAAAAGTAGAGAAATACTGCCCTGATCTAGACTCTGTTGCTATTTTTGTGCTGGATGCTTTCATTCCGATTAGATTTTAGAGATTCGTACGTTTTCTATTTTTTGACTATGAAATCGGTCTGTGTTCCAACCGAATCCTATTCTGAAATATATTTTGGGACGTTGTAAATGTGGATGTAAAGTTCTCATGATATAGTTGTTTATAAATGACTTACACTTAATAGACGATAGATGTTTAAAATTGTTACAGTACTATGCATAAAAAGGTACTATTTTGTTTTCGAAAACCTTGAAACGGTCCAAAGCAGAGGAGGTACGCTGTCTTAAAATTCTGATTTTTAGATTTTTATGATTTAAAACTTTGTAAATGTTAAAATTGCATATTTAGGCGAAATAACATTGAAAAGCCGATGGTAGTTGGTCGATTTTAATCTCTTTAAAAGAATAAATAGGTGCTAAAACCGTTTAAACCATTTAAATACTTAATATAGTCTCAATGAAAATTTCTCTCTTTAAAGTAAGACATATATCCTTTTATAGTATCTGGTTGTTTTCGTTCTTAATACTAACCGCATGCAGTACAGATGCGACTGAGGAAGAGCTGATTCCAGATTCGGAAATGAGCGATGACCCTATTGCCGGGGACGATAAAGAAGATAATAAGGAAGACGGGCAGGACGAACCCGATACACCTACAACCGGAGCCGTAACTTTTGAGAACGGGTTTACACTAAATGAATCAAGGGCGCTCACCAATTTGGTCCTTTCCGATCAGGAATATTCCAATTTCATTTCTGGAGAAGGAGATTTAAAAATGGTTTCTCAAAAGGCATATCAATACATGAAAGATGATTTTGACTTCATTATCATCCTATCTGTAGAGGAGACCCAACCGAATGATTTATTCTACGGAAGAGCTACACCGGTTCAAAATAGTGTACAAGGTTTGGGCAGCGGCACGTTCGACGCAAGTGCCAGTTATGGTTCTTCAGGACGTTTAAACACCATTATCTATATGCCAAGAGCCGAATATATTCGTAATGGCCCTTTTTTACATGAGATAGCCCATTCATGGGGTAATAAAGGGTTTATACCCACTACCGTTGGAGGCCATTGGGGGTATGCAAGTACTGCCGGCCAGTTGGGAGGCTTTGATGAGTTGGTCGATTTAGGTAATGGTACCTATAGGGCCAGATTAAATGATAGGGACGGTTTTGGAACCTTTGCTAATGGGGGGAACTCCATTCCTTATGGTAATTTAGAATTATACCTTATGGGACTTATTGGTCCGGATGCCCTCACGTCCTTACAAGTAGCAGTTAATCCGCAAAAGGGAAGCAGTGCAGGAGAATTTACGGCCGACGCCGTTGAGTTGTATACGCCTGAAGCACTAATCGCCGAACACGGGGCACGCGTGCCTACTGTAATGAATTCACAAAAAGATTTTACAGCATTGGCGGTGATTATATCCAAAGAACCTATTAGTGAGGAAAAAATGACTGAAATTACCAACAACCTTGATAATTTTTCCAAACAAGGCAATCCCGATAGTTCTTGGGGAAGTTTAAATAATTTTTGGATGGCCACCCAAGGAAAAGCAACTTTTAGTTTTGAAGTGCAACAACAGACACTACAATAAAAAAGAAATAGTTTTCTACACGTTCCGTATCTAGATTCGAATGCCTAATATTACGCTGTTTAAATAGCAGTAGTATGGCACGAGTTCGGAACACCACATTAGTTGTATCGGCATTTTTTTCGATTTACGTCATCTGGGGATCTACATATCTTTTGAATAAGGTCGCCGTTGCCGAACTACCGCCATTTATGTTAGCTTCGATTCGGTTTATATGTGCCGGTCTCCTCATTTTTATCCTTTGTAAGTTTCTAAAAATACCACTTGCAATTACAAAATTACAATTTCGAAATACGGTAATAGCGGGCTTTTTATTCCTCGCTTTCGGAAATGGTGTGGTTGTATGGGCCCTTAAATTTGTCGACAGTGGTTTTGCAGCCTTGGAAGTATCTGCCCAGCCTTTGGTAATACTTTTGATGATGCGCCTTTTACAGGGCAAGAAAATACAACCAATGTCTGTTATCGGGGTAGCTTTAGGAATTGCCGGTATTTATCTACTCGTAAGTCAGAAGCAAATAATTAACCAAGATGGTTCCGTTTTGGGTATACTGATGATATTTGCCTGTATGCTTAGTTGGGGATATGGGAGTCTATTTGTTGGAAAAGCCGATCTACCACCAAATTTCTTTGTAAATACTGGTTATCAGATGTTTACCGCCGGCGTTCTACTGCTAGCGGCGAGTCTCTTGTTCGCGGAAGAATGGTCCTATCCTTCGCAATGGAGTACCAAGGTGCAATACACAATGGTTTTGTTAATTGTATTCGGAAGTATTGTCGCTTTTACCTCTTTCAATTATTTGTTGCGAATGGTTTCCCCAGAAAAAGTGGCCACTTCTGCCTATGTAAACCCGATTATTGCGCTTATTTTGGGATGGTATTTTTTGGAGGAAAAGATTACTGGCCAGTCAATAGCAGCAGCGGTCATCTTATTAACCGGGGTGTATTTCATCAATACCACTAGAAAATTAGGAAAGTCTGCCAGAGCCCTTAAATAAAACGGGCTAATCCTTGTTCAACTCTTCCAACAATCGATCATAGGAGTCGATTGTAGTGAACAATCTCCCGCCAAGATTAATAATAGGTTCCGCAATAGAGTCTAATGGCCTAGCAAAAGCGCCTTTGAGTTGGTCTTTTATTTCAGGGTTTTCAGCAAGTTTAAACGATTTAAAATGGTAGTTGCTACCTTCCAAGGGTTGTGTGATGCTATCACATTGAGCGCATACATCGGTCACATATACAGTAATAGACTTTTTGGGCTTTATTTTAATTCGTTTGTATTCTACTTTCAATGCCCTTCGCGACAAACTATCGTTGACTACTAAATCATAAGTGAAATTTGGTTTTTTACCCCTAGTAGGTACAATTACTTTTAAACGTACTTTTGTTGCTCCTGGCACTCTTATAAGGCGCGGTCTTGCCTTACTTTGGCGAAAATTGGTACCCTTAATGGTTATCATTACATCATAGTCTTGTTCGGTTTCGTTGAGGGCGTAAAATGCCAAACGGTTTGGAATGTCTTCCGTAACTATTTTAATCGGATCTTTTTGGGCATTGGCCTGAAGGCCCGCCAACAGGACAAGTAATGGTAATTTCCGTATCATATACAAGGTTTCTCGAAAGCGAAAGATAATCAATTCTTGATGTCACCCTAGAAAATATCAGTAAAACGGCATATCCGTCCGATAAAATGACATTTTCACCTACGATCTACTTCTAAAAACCAGAGTTTAAGATAATTTTATAAGGGTTTACTCAAGGAGATAGTATCTTGTAAGGATGAGAGAAACAAAGCATTTCCTAATCGTAGCCTTGCTTTTTTTTAGTTGCATTGATAGTATTGCCCAATATACTAAGGAAGATTGGAAAGACCGTAATTCCTGGATGCACGTACCAAAACTTTTCGAACTTGCCGAAATAGGGGAAGGAGATTACGTAGCTGATATTGGCTGTCACGAGGGGTATTTGACTTTTCATTTAGCAAAACAAGTAGGAGAAAAGGGTAAAGTGTTTGCTGTAGATGTGGTAGACTATCGGCTCAACGAACTGAGGACCCATTTAAAAGAAAGTGACATTAATAATGTTAAGGTCATTCTGGGGGATTATGATAACCCGAAACTTTCTGCTAATAGTTTGGATGCGGTGCTATTGGTAGACACCTATCATGAAATAGAGAATTATAAGAAAGTATTGAGCCATGTGAAAAAGGCTCTAAAGCCAACGGGTAGATTGTTGGTATTGGAAAAACTGAAGGAACCCCATAAAGACAAAGATCGGGATGCACAAGCTACTGCCCATACCTTATCATCTGTCTATGTCAAAGAGGAATTGGAGCAAGCCGGTTTTTCTATAGTCGAAGAGATTCCCGATTTTGGAATTTGGAATCATGAAGAAGAAAAGCAGATGTGGATACTTGTGTCGAAAATAGGCAAATGAATAACAATGAGTTAGTTGTAAATACATACTTGCCTTAATACTTTAATATTTATTCGAGCTCATCACACAAGTGGTTATAGGATTTCATTAAGGCCATCACAGATGCTATAATTACCCGACTGCTCTCGATCCTAAGGATGCGATCACAATCTTCGAGATCAAAATTCCATTTACCGTTCGGCGGAATCAACTTATTTAAATGAGGGCTTAATTGTTGTATTTCATCGACTTTGGTTACCGAAGTTTTAAAAACGAGTACTGTATTCATAGAAGTTATTTAGTTTTTTAAGAAGGCTATCGCTCGTGAAAAATAGGTGGTGTTACGCCAAGGCCACGCAAGTACACATACGCTTGGCCGCGATGGTGAATTTCGTTGTCTATTAGGTAAAAAATTGCCTCATAGATTTTACGTTCATCGATTCCAAAAAAATCAATGGTCTTATGAAATCGTTCCAACCTAAGTGTATTCCAATTAGAATCGATCAGTAAGGTGGTTTCATCCCACAAAGCCAGTAGGCTAGTTTTGGTATCGCAGCTGCGAACTTTTTTCGTTTCTTGTAACGGTATTTCCTGTATAATATGCCGCACGGAAAGGGTAGAAATTGTAATAATTTCCAAGGCAATTTCTGAGAAAGGCCGCATGCATCCTATAGAATAATTGAAAAGGGCTTCTTCTGAAAAAGCTTCGATAACCCTTTTGGTAAGTGCGCGATGCCCCTGCCAATGCGCCAATAGTTCTGAAGGATGAATTGCATGTCGAATCGTTTTCATGGCTGCAACTGTTTTATAGGTATAGATCATTTTAGGAGATTCCGTTGGTACAACAAAATTAAATGTAGCTGGTGACAGCAGCTTGTCAGTAGCAAAAACCGCTTAAAGAATTTTTATTAAATTGATGGGTCGGTTGTAGTACGTTCCAATGCTATTTTTTTGTGCGGCAAGCTAATTTTAGAACTACTGACAAGGGGTTGTCATATACTGCAGTGTTCTTTGTATTCGACAGATATCCCTTGCTATGAACAAGCGTACAGACAAATACAGTAGTGGCTTTCGGTTGAAGCACTATCTTTGGGAAATATGTTTTCAATTTATGGGAATCGATACGGTAAAACGGTTTGACAGGATTGTGGCGATACTAATTCAGCTACAATCGAAGAAAGTGGTTAAGGCACAGGAATTGGCCAAACGCTTTCAAGTAAGTTTGCGCACAATTTATAGGGATATACGTACGCTAGAGAGCTGCGGTGTGCCCGTACTTGGAGAAGCGGGACTTGGGTATACGATAATGGAAGGGTATCGTTTACCCCCTATTATGTTTACACGAGAGGAGGCAGGCAGCTTTATTGCGGCAGAAAAATTAATGCAGAATTTCACCGATAAATCACTTGGTTCGCACCATGAATCGGCCATGTACAAGGTAAAATCTGTTTTACGGGGCAAGGAAAAAGATTGGATATCGGCCTTAGAGTCGCAAGTTGTCATAGATCCAGCCCAAGTACTCTTCAATAAGAATGTTCCGAATGCCTTGGAGGTACTTTTTGAAAGCATTGCCGAGAAGAAACAGGTGTTTCTTTGCTATAGCTCGCTACGAGAAGATGATCCTACCGAAAGAGAAATAGAACCTGTTGGTATTTTTAATGAAAATAATTACTGGTATGTGTTGGGCTATTGTCATAAACGTACTGATTATCGGCAGTTCCGTACCGACCGTATTTTGACGATACGCCGCACTCAAAAGAAATTTACATTAGTACATGGCAATTTGGACGAGTACCGTTATAGGCCTTCGGAATCGGCAAAGACTAAGGTTCGAATCTTAGTGAACAAGTCGATAGCACGTTACATTCGGGGCAGTAGTACTCGGTACGGGTTTGTTTCGGAGCAAAAGCAGGGCAGGAAGGTAGAAATGACCTTTATGAGCAGGGATATTGAAAATGAGTTTCCCAGATGGTATTTGATGTTTGGCGACTATGCCGAAATATTGGAGCCTCCACGCCTCAGAGATCGCGTTTTGACATTATTGAAGAAAACCGAAGCAAAATTATTGGGCTGATTTTGCATGGAGAACCAAGCTATGAATAACACTTTTTTTTAATTGGGGAAGACTGTTTTTGTTCTGCAACATACAATCTGTCGATTAAATTCTAAAAAATGCAACGGAAGTAGTATCTTAGCAGCTGTTTAAGGTAAGAGGGTTGACACCCAAGAGTACGATCATTCTGGCTAAATTTAAGTGAACATCAGTTTCATTGTTTCATTCCATTGCATTCGTTCAGTATATTCAATCCCTTCCTTAGCTACCAGTTTAATTATTTAAAAGCAAACGAATGGCAAAATCGCAACAAACGTATAACAAAACCGAAAAGGAAAAACAGCGTCGTAAAAAACGAGAGGAAAAGCAAAAGAAAAAAGAAGCTCGTAGGGCCGAAGCAAAAGAAAATGGCGGTGGTATACCTTTGGCATATGTTGACCAATATGGAAACTTGACCGATACTCCACCAGATCCTTCCGATAAAATTGTTATTGAGGCCGAGGACATCATTCTAGGAATCCCTAAGAAAGAAGAAGGAGACGAAGAAGCTTTTGACCCAGTGCGAGGTGGTAAGGTATCGTTCTTTGACCACTCTAAAGGTTTTGGCTTTATAATTGATTCGGAAAATAACGAAAAGTATTTTACACACGTTACCGGTTTGATCGATGAGATTAGTGAAAACGATAAAGTGAGCTTTGAGTTAGAAAAAGGCGCACGTGGTATGAACGCTGTTCGTGTCAAGAAAGTTTAAAACTTCCACAGGTTTTTTATAATTGATAAAGTTCTTAGAAGGTCATTACGAATGACGTACTTTTATTAGGGATAGAATGAACTTTCATACTCCCACCATGTAAGTGCATTATTTGTTTCGATAAACTAAGGCCAATTCCTGTACCCGTGGTTTTCGTGGTAAAGAAGGGCACGAAAATCTCATCTATAAGTTCTGGTGGTATTCCAGGACCATTATCCCAAACCTCTAAGTATTTTTTTTTAGCATTTGTAATGCCGGCCGTAAGACGCACCATTCGGTTTGTTTGTGTCCCGATCGATTGAATTGCGTTCTTGCTCAAGTTGACTAAGATCTGGGAGATTTGTTTCTCATCAATATACAGTTCTAGGCCCTCAATCACCACCTCCGTTTGAAATTGTATAGCACTTCCTAGATTCTCTTGACTCATCAAAATCTGTACTTTTTCAAGTAAACGCTCTGCTGGTACTAAGGCCTTATCAGGTTTGGGTAGGCTTAAAAAACTGCGGTACGATTGTACAAAAGTCATCAAATCCCCCCCTTGTTCCTTTATTACCTGTAGGCCTTTTACCGTGTTGGATATATGTTCTTCCTTAAATTCCTCTAAAGAAACTAGTCCTTTTGTTCCCTTGTAATACTTAAGAATTGACTCAGAAATTGAGGTAATCGGGGTAATGGTATTCATTATTTCATGGGTAAGTACCCGAATCAACCGCACCCAGGAATCGGTTTCTTTTTCATCTAGTTCTTTGTGAATATCCTGCACTACTGCAAGTAACAAAGGGTTTTCATCTACGGTGACTGCCGTGGCCTTAATAAGCAGTTGCTTATTTTCACGTTCATTGGTTATCTGAAACATGGTGCTTTCAAAAGGCTTTAGGCCTTCGAACAACGCGTATAACTTAACATCGATCTGGTTGAATTGTTTTACATGGTTCAATGGGTGATAATTTAATAATTTTTCGATCGTTTCATTGGCAAAAAGTATATGCCCTTTTGGGTTTATAGTAAGGATACCTATGGCAGCTTGCTTAATAATTTCCTGATAGTACTGCTCTTGTGCTTCCTTTTTTACATGAATCTCCTGAATCATACTATTCAAGGTATTTAGGCTATGGTTGAGTTCTTTTAAAGATTTCACGCTCAGTTTTTCTGGAAACCGCAGTGTGAAATCCTCATTTTTAATTGCATCAAAAAAGTAAGCGATTTTTCGATTTGTTTGGTTAATGTACTGTATTAGAAAAACAGTCTGAAGAATAAGAAAGAGCAGTAGAAAGGCAGTTAAAATGTAACGTTCCTTAAAAAATAGAAAAGCGACGCCTAAAGCTGCCAGCGCAATAAAGACAATACGAAGAATTAGTTGAATATAAATGTTACGACTTACCATGTTCTTTAGTGCTATTTCTTAAAAAAGATTCTTAGGCTACGAGGTATTGCTGAAAAGTTCCTGAAATAATGTATCATTTACCTTGCTTTTTTAGTTTGTTATAGAGTGTTTGACGGGAAATTCCCAATTGTTCTGCCGCGGCACTATAGTTACCATTATTTTGCTCAAGGGCATTTGCAATCATTAGTTGTTCCATAGCTTCTAAGGTGTTCGGGCCAGTTTCCAAAGTTGTCAGTGTTTTTGCATTTAATAAAAAATCCGCCGGTTTTAGCACATCGCCTTCCGATAATATAACAGAACGTTCGATTGTATGTAAAAGTTCCCGAACATTGCCTGGCCATGTGTAATCATTCAACTTTTCCCTAGCGGGTTGATTGATTCGTAAACCTTGTTTTGCATATTTAGTGATAAACTTATTCAGGTAAAAATCGGACAATACCAAAATATCTCCATCTCGTTCTCGCAAAGGAGGTAACTCTACGCGAATGGTATTGATACGATAGAGTAAATCTTCTCGAAAAAGTCCTTCTGTGACCATTTTTTCCAAATCCACATTCGTGGCGCAAATAAGTCGAATATCTACTGGGATCGGTTTGTTCGATCCAACCCGAACAATGGTTTTGTTTTGTATCGCGGATAAAAGCTTTGCTTGTGTCCGTAAAGATAAATTACCTATTTCATCTAAAAACAAAGTGCCTGAGTTTGCTGCCTCGAACTTACCTGCCCGGTCTTCCTTGGCATCGGTAAACGAACCTTTTAGATGCCCAAATAATTCGCTTTCGAAAAGACTTTCTGAAATAGACCCCATATCTACCGAAATAAATACCTCGCTGGCTCGAGCCGATTGCTGGTGCAACTCACGTGCAATAAGTTCTTTCCCGGTGCCATTTTCTCCTGTAACCAAGACATTTACATCGGTCTTGGCAACTTTATTCACTAATGTCAATACCGAATGTAATGCCTTGGAATTACCAATGATATGGGTGTTATTTTGATTGATTACCTGTTTTAAATGATTTTCTTTTTGTTTCAGTTTGTTTACTTCTACCTGTGACTTTCTAAGCTCATAGGCCGATTTTACAGTAGCCAATAACTTATCGTTGTTCCAAGGTTTTAGAACAAAGTCCGCAGCGCCCTCTTTTAAGGCTTTAACCGCCAAGTCTACCGCGCCGTAGGCAGTCATCATTACAACAGAGGTGTGCGGTGCTTTCTTTTTGATTTCACGGAGCCAAAACAAGCCTTCGTTTCCTGTATTTACACCCGCAGAAAAATTCATGTCCAATAGTACGATATCTTGCTCGTCTAAATTTTTGAATGAAGAAATTTGGTTGGGGTTTGATAAGGTAGTGACCTTTTTATATTCAAACTGCAATAGAATCTCCAAAGCGCTCAATACACTTTTGTTATCATCGATCACTAAGACTTTTGCATCTACCATAGTAGGTATGTTATTTTTAGATGGTTAAAACTACGATTTGAAGTTAGGAATTGCCACACAGTGTCCATTTTTTTGACAGTGTCTGTAAAACTATTTTACAAATCACCGCTTTTCACTTCGCATCTTTATTTGTAATGGTTTGATTCTTAAAATATTACATTTTTGGCATACCTATAGTATACCAATTGGCATACCAATATGAATATGAATCAAAAATTTAAAATAATCATTACCCTATTTTTTCTTGTACACTTAGGTGCCAAAGCTCAAGAAGTATGGAGGTTGGACGATTGTATTGCGTATGCGCTTTCACACAATCTTCAGTTAAAGGATTTTGAATACAATACCGATTCTGGAAGGGAAACCTACCGACAATCTATTCGTGCGATGCTTCCAAGTATTCAGGCATCTTCGAACTACGTAATCAACTTCGGTCGAAGTACGGACCCCTTTACCAATGATGTTATTACAACCGATTTCTTTTCGAACAACTATTCTTTGGACGCTTCTATAGATTTATTTCGGGGCTTTCAAAAAATCAATGCCATTAAAGCTTCCAAGTTTTTATACAAGGCAGCGAAGGAAGAAGCCTTGCATCAAAAATACTTGTTGTCATTTCGGGTAATGCAGGCATTCTACGACATTCAATTCTTCCAGGGTTTGGTCGCTATATCAAATGAGCAGTTGGCGGTATCACAAGCCAACTATGATTTGGTAAAACGGCAGGTAGAATTGGGTATCAAGGCAGGCGCAGATCTATATGAGGCCGAATCGCTTTTATTGACCGATAAGTTGAACCTTACTCAAAGTGAAAATCAACTTGGCCTTGCCGAACTTGCCCTTATCCAAGAGATGAATTTAGAAAACATCGAACATATCGATATACAAACAACCATAATAGAAAAAGATACTACTGCAACGAATGTACCTATGCAATCAGATGCGATTTATGGACAGGCAAGAAGTTTTATTCCGCTTATCAAAGCGCAGGAGCTAAGAGCCAAGGCAGCAAAAAAACAAGTTGCCGTGGCGCGGGGAGATTTGTACCCATCCCTGTCAATGTTCGGGGGAGTTGGAACAGGATATTTTGAAACGACCATTGATACCGCCACCAGAAAAACCATTCCTTTTAGGGAACAATTCAGAGACAACACTTTTCAAGCGGTAGGGCTATCATTGCGCATTCCTATCAGCAATGCGTGGGCAGGTAGATCTGCAGTAAAACAACAAAAAATTGAACGCCTTAGAGCGGAGAACAATTTGGAGATTCAGGAACAGTTGTTATACCAAACTATTCAAAACTTGGTACAGGAATACAAGTCCCTGAAATCGGAATACGAACAAAGTTCACAGAAGGTAGAGGCGCAGAACCTCGCATTCACAATCGCTCAAAAACGATACGAGAAAGGGTTGATCAACGCATTAGAACTCTTTACCGCCAAAAACTTGTTCGCAAGTGCGCAAAACGAAAATTTACAAGTAAGGCTCAAAGCCGAGATCAATAAGAGTACATTGGACTTTTACCGAGGGCTTCCCATATTTAATATTGGAACAACAACCCCTTGATCTATTTTTATTATAACGACAATAGTTAAACAGTATATAGATAATGGATATACAACTCGAAAAGAAAAAAGGATTACGTCCCAAACATTATGGTTATATAGCGCTTGGACTACTATTGATGTTCGCAGGGTATCAATTGCTTTTTGGGAATTCGGTATCGACCTTTCGCACCGAAAAAGACAAGCTTTCGATCGCTGAAATTACCCAAGGCAAATTTGATGACTACATTACGATCAATGGGAACGTAGCGCCGATCTCTACTATTTATATGGATGCCTATGAAGGCGGCCGTGTAACTGAAAAGCTCATTGAAGAAGGTGCTACCGTGAAAAAAGGAGATATTATCTTGAAACTGGAAAACATGAATCTCTATGAGCAGATTCTGGCCAGTGAAAGTAACCTCGCCTTAAAACAGAATGACCTTCGTTCTACCAAACTTACCTTTGACTCAAGACAGGTAGAAGGAAGAAAATCACTTGCAAATGCCAGCACAGACCTTCAAAAATTAAAACGGAATTTTGAGCAAAATAAGGCCCTATATGCCGATGAGCTGATTTCAAAAGAAGAGTATCTTGTTTCTAAAGAGAATTACGAACTTTCCCAAAAGCAACACGAGATAGTAACGTTACAGACCGAGCAAGATGATAAGTTACGAAAGACCTCCCTTACCGGATTGGATACAGACTTAAGTCGGATGCAAAAGACTTTGGGTATGGTGTATCAACGATTAGATCATTTAAACGTTCGGGCACCGGCCGATGGTCAGTTGGGTTTTTTGGATGCTGAAATCGGTCAAAGTATTGCCCAAGGCCAACGAATAGGTCAAATAAACGTGCTTACCGATTATAAGATCGAAGCAACGATAGATGAGCATTATATAGACAGGGTTATTCGAGATCTTACGGCGGTATTGGAGCGTAATGGTACCGATTACCCCTTGAGGTTACGAAAAGTGTATCCTGAGGTGCGTAATGGAAAGTTCAAGGTAGATTTAGTTTTTACCGATAAGAGACCAGAGACGATTAGAACGGGTCAGAGCTATAATATAAAACTACAACTGGGAGAATCGAGTGATGCCCTTTTATTGCCAAAAGGCAGTTTCTTTCAAAGTACGGGAGGGCAATGGATTTATGTGGTGGATGTGAACGGAGACGAGGCTATTAGACGCCCAATTCGGATCGGGAAACAAAATTCACGTCATTTTGAAGTCCTGGAGGGCCTTGATGCGGGAGAAAAAGTAATCACTAGTAACTATGACAGTTTTGGCGATGCTGAAAAAATCGTATTAAAATAATCAACTGTAACAAGAACAAAAGCAACATATCTTTAAAAGCATATAAGTACCCATAAATTCAATCAAGAAATGATACAAATACAAAATTTAAAAAAAAGCTTTAGAACCGAGGAGGTAGAGACCTTGGCTTTGAACAACGTTACCCTTAAAGTTGAGGATGGAGAATTTGCCGCAATCATGGGGCCTTCTGGTTGTGGCAAATCTACCCTCTTAAATATCATCGGTATGCTAGATAACCCTACCGAAGGTAGCTACCAATTTGCAGGGCACGAAGTAGGAGGGTTAAAAGAAAGGCAACGTACGGAGCTTCGCAAAGGAAATTTGGGTTTCGTATTCCAAAGCTTTAACCTCATAGATGAATTAACCGTGTTCGAGAATGTTGAACTGCCATTGATTTATCTTAAAATGGGCAAAACCGAGCGTAAAGAGAAAGTAATGAAGGTATTGGAACGAATGAAAATTGCGCATCGGGAAAAGCACTTTCCGCATCAACTTTCGGGCGGACAACAACAGCGGGTGGCAATTGCAAGGGCAGTGGTAACCAACCCCAAATTGATTTTGGCGGATGAGCCTACCGGAAACCTCGATTCTAAAAATGGTATCGAAGTAATGAATTTGCTTACAGAACTTAACCAAGAAGGAACCACTATTGTTATGGTGACCCACTCAGACCGTGATTCGCATTATGCCCATAGGGTCATCAACCTATTTGACGGGCAAGTAGTAACAGAGAGTCAGAACCGAGCACTTGGTGCCATGGTATAGGGTGTTTTTTAAAAGATCATTAACTCGCAAGGGTTTATTCATCAAATCAAAATTTTAATCGCTCTGTCGCTAGCGGTCATCAAAAAAACGAACAGGCATGTTTAGGAACTATCTAAAAATCGCATGGAGAAACCTCATGAAAAACAAGGGGTATTCCGCAATTAATATTGGGGGGTTGGCTATTGGAATGGCCTGCTTTTTAATGATAGCTATGTTTATCAAACATGAGCTCTCTTATGATACATACCATGAAAATGCCGATAACATATATCGGGTGGCGCATCATTACAACGACAATGACAAGCAAAGCAAACAAATTTGGGGAAATGCCCCGGTTGCTGATGCATTAAAAGCGGACTTCCCCGATGTTTTGGAAACTGTGAAGTTCTCAGGAAGGTCAGAAGTATTACTAAAATATCAAGAGCGGAAGTTTCAAGAGGACAATTGTTTTTATGTAGATGAAACGGTATTTGATGTATTCAGTTGGCCGCTTTTAGCGGGGAATCCAAAAACCGCATTGGTGGCACCGTATTCGGTAGTATTGCTCGAGCGTACGGCAAAAAAATATTTTGGAAACCAAGACCCGATAGGAAAGACTATCGAGGGAGTAGGAGGTAGGGCCAATGATGGTGCCTATACCGTTACCGGGGTAATGAAAGATTTACCATCCAATTCCCATTTCAGTTTTGACGCATTGTTTTCAATGTCCTCCTTTTACCAATCTCGCCCGAACATATTCGATTCGTGGGGGTATGTAGATTTTTATACCTATTTCGTGGCCCACGAGCAATTTGATCCAATTGCTTTTCAAACGAAAGTTCCCGAATTTTTAAAACGGCACGATGCTTCGAGTGAAGAGTATTTTTATGATTTGAGTCTAGAGCCCCTAAAAGACGCCTATTTGAATTCAAAAGCAGCTCGGCAACCCGGGGGGACAGGTAGCCTATCCAATATCTATATTTTCGCGATTATTGGTCTTTTTATACTCCTGATTGCTTGTATTAACTTTATGAACTTAGCTACCGCCCGGTCTATGGAAAGGGCAAAAGAAGTAGGTATTCGTAAGGTGATAGGAGCCGATAAAAAAGGATTGATCTATCAGTTTTTTGGAGAATCGTTGGTGATGGTTGTCTTTGCTTCCCTTATAGGGCTTTTCATTGTGAGTCTCTCTCTACCTTGGTTACGTGAGTTAACCGGGAAAGATTTTATGACATCAGATGTCTTCAATGTCCCTACTATGGGGGTTTACGTTCTTACCGCTTTGTTAACGGGTACCTTGGCCGGGAGCTATCCTGCATTGGTGTTATCGGGCTTTACCCCGGTAAATGTATTAAAAGGTGTATTTCGTGCCTCGCCTAAAGGCGCTCGCTTGCGACGTGGATTGGTCGTTTTTCAGTTTAGTCTTTCTATAGCACTCATAGCAAGTACAGCTATCGTGTACTCCCAAATGGGTTTTATGCTCAATAAAAATTTAGGGTTTGATCGAGAACAAATGCTAGTCATCGATTTTAATCATGACTTCGATATCCTGCTCAGCATGGAAACGATAAAGGAGCAGTTTTTGGCATTGCCCGAGGTAAGTTCTGTTGCCTCTTCCAGAAGTGTACCCGGTAGTCATTTCCCAAATGCCTCTACTTTCCTAGAAACCCCACAGGGAGAGATGAAAGTTACCGACCCAGGCCTTTTTGAAGTAGATATCGATTTCGTCTCCCATTTTAATATTGAAATGGTAGCCGGTAGGTCTTATTCTGCAGATTTCCCGACAGACACTATTTCCGCTATGGTCATCAACGTGGCCGCAGCAAAACGTGCGGGGTATGCGGATCCCAAAAATATTATAGGCAAGAAATTCACACAATGGGGGCGTGAAGGGCAGGTAATAGGGGTTACCGAAAACTTCAATTACCTCTCTTTACATCAAAAAGTGGCGCCTTTGGCACTTCGGCTTGAACCTTTTTCAAGTAGGTTTATAAACCTTAAGATTAAGTCTAATAACCTCCCATCGGCAATAGAAAAGGTGCGGAGTGCCTGGGCGGCTGTGGCCCCGGAAAGACCATTTGTATATAGCTTTCTTGATCAATCGTTCAATACCCAATATGAGGCCGATATACGATTTAAAACCTTGTTTGCATTATTTGCAGGTCTGGCCATATTTATTGCTTGTTTGGGACTTTTGGGCTTAGCGACCTATAGCGCCATGCAACGCACCAAGGAAATCGGGATCAGAAAAGTCTTAGGGGCTTCTACTTCACATCTAGTTGGCCTGTTGTCAAAAGACTTTATAAAGTTGGTGTTTGTTGCTATAGTTATTGCCACCCCTTTTTCATGGTATGCAATGCATCAGTGGTTGAAAGGGTATGCCTATCGGGTCGATGTTGATTGGTGGGTATTTGCTATTGCCGGTTTCTTAGCGGTTTTTATTGCCATATGTACCGTTAGTTTCCATGCCTTTAAATCGGCAAATACGAACCCAGTACGAAGTTTAAGGAGCGAATAACAACTTACATCAATGAAAAGATCATGTTCAAAAATCACTTAAAAATTGCTTGGAGGAGCCTTAGGAAGCAACCCTTTTTTACCTTTTTAAATACCTTTGGCCTTGCCGTTGGGATGGCCGGAGGGTTGCTCATATGCTTATACATTTATGACGAACTAAGTTTTGATCAAATGTATCCCGATGCAGACCGCATTCACCGTATAAATGCCGATATCAAATTCGGAGGGGCCGCCATTGAATCGGCTGAAGCTTCCGCACCAATGGCGGCAGCTATCAAAAATGACTTTCCACAAGTTGAGTTGGTAACAAGAATACGGAATAGGGGAAGTGCTCTTGTTCGAAGAAGTAACACTAAAGGGAATACCAAGGAATTAGGTATTGCTTTTGCCGATGATACCATGTTCGATATGTTTGGAGTCGATTTGATTGTAGGTAACAAGAAAACAGCACTCAAAGAGCCGAATACCTTGGTTATGACACGTTCCGCAGCTGAAAAGCACTTCGGGGTCAAAGATGCGGTAGGGCAACAGTTGGTACTAAACAACAACAATTCTTTTGAAGTTACAGGAGTTATCGAAGACTTTCCAAAGAATTCGCTCCTAAGAGATCACAGTATTTTTATGGCGATGGCCGGGCATGAAGATGCGCAACTCGCAGAATGGGGAAGCCATAATTATTTTACGTTTCTCAAATTAGTCCCTAGTGCTAACATTGTCGATATTCAAACATCACTGCAGGATGTAGTGGGCAAATACTTGATTCCATGGGTGCAGGACATATTTCCCGGAATGACCGAAGAGTCTTTTGCGGCATCGGGAAATTACCTGCGATACAATACCATCCCCCTAACCGATATTCACTTATATTCTAATAAACAAACTGAACTGAGCAGTAATAGTAGTATAGAGAATGTGTACATTCTTTCTTTTATTGGACTTTTCTTGATCCTATTGGCGAGCGTTAACTTTATGAACCTGTCAACTGCAAATAGTTTAAAAAGAACAAAAGAGGTCGGGGTCCGAAAAACATTGGGCTCAAACAAAAGCGATTTGATACGGCAATTCCTTACTGAATCTAGTCTGATCTCATTTATTTCCCTCGTTTTTGCTATTGGGCTGGCAAGGCTCGCATTACCTGTTTTCAATAACTTGGCCGATAAGGCGATTTCAATTCCTTTTACGAATCCGTTTTTTTGGTTGATTTTGATAGGGGCTACCTTTTTTCTTGGTTTACTGGCCGGTAGTTACCCCGCATTTTTCATGTCGAAGTTCAAACCGGTAAAAGTCCTCAAAGGTTCAGGGAATGGTGCCGTGGGTGGCGGAATGGTTAGAAACTCTCTGGTGGTTTTTCAATTTTGCATTTCGGTCTTCTTAATTGTAAGTACGTTGGTGGTTTTTCAACAACTGCAATATATTCAGAGTAAGGATCTTGGCTTCAAAAAAGATCAGGTACTGATTATTGATGATGTACATGCCGCCGGAAATCAATTGGCCACCTTTAAAAATGAAGTTGAAAAGCTGGGAGCCGTCAAAGCTACCTCGGTAAGCGGTTATCTCCCGACCCCATCCTATCGAAGCAATTCGTCCTTTTTCCAAGAAGGAGCCCAAGAGCAGGAAAACGCCCTTAACATGCAGAATTGGAATGTTGACCACGACTATCTTACCACCATGAATATGGAAATTATTGCGGGCAGGGATTTTGACCGAGAGTATGCGACCGATTCTACTGCTATTATTTTGAATGAATCTGCCGTAAAAATTTTAGGACTCACAACTGAAGAGGCGTTAGGGATTCGTGTATCTCAGGACTTAGGGGAAGCCGACCCTGTATTTTCAACCGTAATCGGGTTGGTTAAAAACTTTCATTTTGAGTCGCTCCGAGAAGGTATTGGAGCATTGAGTATGTCATTGGGAGATTCTTCTGGTTCAATGTTGGTGAAATTGAGCGCTGGGGACTTCGCCAACACCATTGCACAAATAGAAAGTGTTTGGAATGAAGTTGCACCAGGACAACTTTTTAGTTACGATTTCATGGAAGATTCTTTCAACAACACCTATCTGGCAGAGCAACGACTTGGAGAGATTTTCGTGATTTTCACCATACTATCTATTCTAATTGCCTGCCTGGGGCTGTTCGGCTTAGCCGCTTTTAATGCCGAAAAACGGACAAAGGAAATTGGGATACGAAAAGTATTGGGTGCAAGCATCGGCCAAATATCGTACAAACTTTCAGTAGATTTTTTAAAACTGGTTGGTATTGCGGTCGCCATTTCTTTACCACTTGGTTGGTTCGCTACGAATAAATGGCTTGAAGATTTTTCGTACCGCATCGATATTGCTTGGTGGATTTTTGCCATAGCGGCATTATTGGCAGTAGTAATTTCGATGCTTACCGTAAGTTATCAGAGTATAACAGCGGCAATTGTAAACCCGATTAAAAGTTTGCGTACGGAGTAACAAATATAACACCTCTAAAATCGAGACCTATGATTAAGAATCACTTAAAAATTGCTTGGAGAGGATTAAGAACCAATCCGATGTTCTCGTTCATTAACATTTTTGGCCTTTCGATCGGTTTGGCGATTACCATCTTGCTATTATTGTTCATTACCTATGAACGCAGCTACGACACCATGCATTCTAATGAAGAAAATATTTATCGGGTGCTTGTCAATACAGATGAAAGGTATGACAATGAGGTATTTTGTACCGCCCCGGCGGCTTTGGCTCCGGCCATTCAAAACGACCTGACCGGGATAACTGCTTCCAGAATGTTAAAGCATGGCTTTGGGGATACGGCATTTGTCAAAGCAGAGAACGATAATTTTTTAGAAAAAGAACTGTACTGGTGCGACCCTGAACTATTCAAAGTTTTTGACATCCCATTTTTAAAGGGAAATCCGGCTACCGCCATTAATAGCCCTAATACGGTCGTACTTTCTAAGAGCACCGCGGAAAAGTACTTTGGTACACTTGACCCTATGGGGAAAACGATCGTAATCGATAACGAGCAAGAACTAGAGGTCACCGGGGTATATGAAGACTTTGCGGGGAATAGCACGCTGCATTGCAACGCAATCGCTTCGTTCAGTTCTACCTTTGCCGCCAAGAACCCAAGCTGGGGCAATTCTAGTTTCGAAACTTATATCGCGGTTGATCAAAAAACATCGACTGCGACCCTAGAAAAACAATTCCAAGGTCTACTAGATAAAAATGTGGACAAAGAGGGGCAATGGTTTCGTTTTTCCTTACAACCATTGAATCGCGTACATCTGTACTCTGCCGACTTTACAAACTCGTACACCACTCGCATCGGAGATATTTCGGAAATACAAAACCTCTCGTTTTTAGCACTTTTAATCTTATTGATTGCCTGTGTGAACTATATGAATTTAATGACCGCGCGATCCGAAAAGCGTTCCAAAGATGTGGGGATCAATAAGACACTGGGCGCAAGCACCAGAAGCCTTATTCTACGTTTTTATGCCGAAACTGGCCTGATTACCCTAGTTGCATTGGTGATAGGAGTAACAGTGGCGATTATTGCAATACCAATTTTTAACGCCCTTACTGGGCAGCAGCTACATACTGGTTTGCTTTTTGGCCCGGAGCTGTTAGCAGGTCTTTTCGCATTTTGGATATTGACCACCTTGGTAGCTGGTTCATATCCCGCATTTTATTTATCGAATTCTTCCGTAAAATCGGTTTTAAGTGTTTCCCATAAGAATGCAGGTAGTATAATCAATATTAGGAAAGGTCTTGTGGTATTGCAGTTTGCAGCTTCTGTAATCCTAATCGTTGCCGTATTGGTAATCTACCAACAACTACAGTTCATAAAAAGTCAAAAGCTGGGATATGATGCTGAAAATACGGTCGCCATTTCAACTATGGCCATTCAGGGTAGTGCAAATAAAAGTGCTTTGGTACAAGAGTTAAAGACCTTAAGCAACGTAACCGATGTAGGAATGGCGCAAGGTTTTCCGGGAGTTACCGTTAGCGGTAGGATGCTATTCAAAAGTGAATCTGATGAAAATGGTATTCAAATTAGCACTAACCGCATTGATAACGAAGTGGTTGATTTACTAAAGTTAGAATTGCTTGCCGGGAAAGGTTTACCAAAGGTAAAACAGCAAGGCGATACCTTGATCGATGTGCTCGTCAATAAGAAAGCCATTACCTATTTGGGTTATAGTCCTGAGGAAGCCATAGGGAAAAAGGCATTGATAGGTGGTTTTCGAGACAATGCTTCGATCGTGGGGGTTGTTGATGATTTTAATTTTGAGTCATTACACCAGCCTATTGGGGCGTATGCTTTTCATAATGCCAGGACCGAGTATAAATCTTTTGTCTTGGTCCGTTTTAAAAATGCCGGTTTGTCCGATATGATGGGACGATTGGAATCTCGTTACAAAGAGGTAGTGCCCGACGCTGCCTTTGAATATATTTTTCTAGATAAGAATATTGAACAGTTGTATGCGCAGGATCGTAAAACGGCCATTATTGGCACCATTTTTTGCGCCTTGGCCATATTGGTTGCCTGTATGGGACTGTTCGGCCTAGCGGCCTTTACTGCCGAACAGCGAAAAAAGGAAATAGGAATACGAAAGGTATTGGGCGCGACTATTTTTGGCATCGCGCAAATGCTATCCAAAGATTTTGTAAAACTGGTATTGGTGGCCTTGGCCATTGGTTTTCCAATCGCATTTTGGATTATGAACGATTGGCTAAAGGACTTTGCGTACCGTATTCAAATAGATGTTGGAGTGTTCTTGATTGCTGGCTTGGTCGCACTATTGATAGCAATTGTTACTGTTAGCTTTCAAGCGATCGCCGCGGCGATGGCCAACCCGACTAAAAGTTTAAGAACAGAATGAATTTGAAAAAATATGTTTAAAAATTACCTGTATATCGCTTGGCGAAGACTTACTAAAAATCGTCTCTATACTACCCTCAATGTACTGGGGTTGGGTTCTGGTATAGCGGCTGCAATCCTCATAAGTCTTTGGTTAGTAGATGAACTAAGTGCTAATCGGTATCATAATGATTATGAGCGAATTGCGTTAATTCATAAGAACCGTCACTACAATGGGGCTGTTTTTACGGAAGTCTCAAACCCCATACCCTTGGGGCAGGAGTTGCGCAACCAGTTTCCCGATGATTTAGAGGAGGTTGTAGTATCCTCTTATGGTGGGCAACGTTCGCTTCGTATTGGAGAGAAAACCTTGCTCCGCAGAGGGCTTTTTATGCAAGAAGGGGGAATTGATATCTTGGGTTTACAGTTGACCCAAGGCGTAATAAAACGCCAATTACCACCGAACACCCTGTATATTTCAGAATCGGTTGGCAAGGCACTCTTTGGTGATGAATCGGCTATAGGGAAAGTCGTCCGAATGGATGAAAATGTGAATCTTGAAATTGTAGGTGTTTATAAAAATTTACCAAAAAATTCGACCTACCGCGCCATTTCGTTCTATGGTTCCTTTGAGACCTACGCGCATATGGAAGGGTGGGTGCAGGACTCGAAAACCGATTGGGACAATAACTCATTTCCTATCTATGTAAAACTAGGCGCAAATTCGAATATGGAACAGGTGTCGGCCAAAATCGAAAAGACACTTTATAAGGCAACAGAAGATCTTACAAAACCTAATTTATTTCTTCACCCAATGGCCAAATGGCATTTATTCACTGAATTTAAAAATGGGAAGGCGGTCGGTTCCGGGCTACGAAACATATGGTTGTTTGGTACCATAGGTTTACTAATTGTATTGCTTGCAAGTATTAATTTTATGAACTTAAGCACGGCCAGATCTATTAAAAGGTCCAAAGAAGTGGGTGTTCGCAAGGTAATCGGATCTAGACGAGGGCAACTGATAAAACAGTTTTTCGTTGAAACCTACCTTACTGTTGGTATCGCGCTATTAATTGGCTTTGTATTGGCTGTGATATTTTTGCCCGGTTTTAATGATATGGCCAACGACCAACTAGAAATTCCTTGGAAAAGTCCCATATTCATTGGTGCTATGCTACTATTCGCACTCCTAGTCGGATTATTGGCCGGTAGTTATCCAGCTTTTTACCTCTCTTCTTTTAATCCTGTGAGCGTACTAAAAGGCTTGCAGAAAAATGGCACCAATGAGGCACTGTTCCGTAAAGGTTTGGTGGTGTTGCAATTTTCAATTTCTGTAGCATTAATTACAGGTACCGTCTTAATTTATCAACAGATTGATTTTGCAAAGAACCGCCCAATGGGGTATGAGCAAAATAACTTAATCTATTTTCAGAAAAGGTCTACCGAGTTAAGGGGACATTTTTGGGCAATGAGAGAAGACTTGTTGGCCTCCGGGGGTATTGTTGAAATGGCCGAATCCTCTGGCCCGGTTACCGAAATGTGGACCATGGGAACCGGGTTTCAATGGCAGGGGAAAGAAGCAGATTCGAACGAAGATTTTATAACGCTACAAGTGACTCCCGAATTTGGGGAAACCGTAGAATGGGACATTACGAAGGGGCGTGATTTCTCAAGGAACTTTGAAGCGGATAACGAAACCATCATTTTAAACGAATCTGCCTTAGAATATATGGGCTTCGAAGACCCTATTGACCAGGTAATTCGTTGGGAGGGTATTGATTATAAGGTAATAGGAGTCTGTAAAAACCTCGTACTTGAGTCTCCATTTGAAAAAGTACGCCCCACGATTTTTACAATGAAAAAGGCCAACCTGCCTTTTGTGACAATGCGAATGAATCCAAGCCTGACAGTAGCTGAAAGCCGATCGCGGGTTATCAAGGCACTACAGGGGTTCAGTCCGCAAGGTTCCTTTAATATCCGTTTTGTTGATGAGGAGTTCGGACAAAAATTATGGCGTGAAAAACAAGTGGCGCAATTGGCTACTTCCTTAGCTGTGATGGCAGTTTTTATTAGCTTCTTGGGCATTTATGGCCTCTCCTCCTTTATGGCCGAACAACGAAATAAAGAGATTGGTATTCGCAAAGTATTGGGTGCATCGGTCCCCACTATTTTAAGGCTAATGGTGACAGATTTTATAGCGCCTACGGCCATTGGTTGCCTTTTGGCATTTCCGGCGGCTTACTTCTATATGAACGAATGGCTTGCGACCTATGAATTTAAGATCGAGATTTCATTAATGGTTTTTATAGTGGTTGGATCGGGAACGGTAGTTCTTACCCTTATCACAGCAGGAGTACGATCTATTAGGGCTGCTAATATGAACCCTGCTAAAAGTTTACGAACCGAATGAATTTGAAAAAATATGAACACTTTATTCCTTAAAATAGCGACTCGATATCTGGTAAAGAACAAACTCTATTCGTTTCTTAATATCGCTGGTTTGGCGGTAGGAATCGCTTCGTTTTTATTGATCATGATTTATGTGAACTACGAACGCAGCTATGATCGGTTCGAGAATTCGGACTTGGTGTATAGAGCATATCTCGATTATAAGGAGGGTGATTCTTTTGAGCCGGGCGATACCCAGACCTCCAATCTCACCGGCCCTAGTTTAAAGGATATCTTCCCGGAAATTACAGAACAAGTCCGTTTTTTTTGGCTCGATAAGGCCGCCTTTGTTTACAATGGGGCAATTGTAGAGGCTTCAAAAGGGGCTATGGCAGATGCTTCCTACTTTGACGTATTTCCTTATAAACTTGTTCAGGGCAATGCCAATGAAGCCTTGGAAGCACCTAACAGTATGGTGTTGTCCGAATCAATTGCTAAAAAAATATTTGGTAATGAAGAGGCACTGGGCAAAACCATTAAATTTCTATGGTCTGGAATGGAACTAATGGTTACCGTTACTGGCGTGCGGGAAGATGTCACGACCAATACTCATTTTGAGAATAATTTTTTACTCTCATTTAACACCTACAAAACATGGGAAGCTTTTGAAGGGCAAGCAAGAGAACCCAATTGGAACCTAAATATGTACTATACTTACTTTAAGGTTGCTGAGAATACAGATTTTGGATCGCTTCAGCAAAAAGTGATGGCACATAATCTTGGTAATGAAGATGCAGACAATGAACGACATAATATAGAACCGATTGAAGACATTCATTTGCATTCCGATAAACCCTATGAAATTCAAACCAATGGTAGTATTACCAGAGTTCGGTTTTTATCGGCCATTGCTTTTGTGATTTTACTTCTTTCCTGGTTGAACTATATCAATCTTGCTACTACAAAATCGTTGGAGCGTGCAAAAGAGATCGGGGTGCGAAAAGTGGCAGGTGCCCAAAAAAGACAGCTAATTATTCAGGGGGTATTGGAATCGATGCTGTTAAATGTGGTTTCATTGATAATTGGTTTGGGAATTGTATTGTTTACATTACCATGGTACAGATCACTTACGAACAAAGCGGTAGGGGTTGAATTCCTAAGTGATCCATTTATTTTTGGAGTGTTAGGAATTGTTTTTTTAGGAATGATACTGGCTGCGCTATACCCCGCTTTCTTGCTTAGTGGATATGCCCCGTCTGCTGCGCTAAAAGGAGAAATTAAAACATCCCCTGTAGGGTCTGGTATCCGAAAAGGACTTGTAATGACACAATTTGTCACTACCATTATACTTATTTCTGGAACACTGATTATTAGCAAGCAGCTGAATTTCTTACGAAATAAATCGCCTGGGTTAGATTTAACTAAGGTGATAAGTTTACAAGGGGAAATTGTGAGCCAAGGAGCTGATTCTCTTAGAGCCACCAATTTTTCAGCCTTAAGGTCCGAATTGAAGAAGTATCCTTTTGTAACAGAAGTGGTCGGCGCTGCGACCTACCCTGGCGACAGCTACGATAATTTAGGTTCATTTGTTGGTATTATCTACCCCGACGGTACAACGGAAGAGCAAATTATCTATTACAATTACGCAGCGAATGAAGGCTATTTTGATGTTGTTGGAATTGATATCATTGCCGGAAACGACTTTTTACCAACACAATCCGGTAGTAGCGATCAGATAATAATCAATCAGAAAATGGCGGCCATTATGGGCTTCTCGAATCTAGAGGAAGTCATTGGAAAAACAGTAAAATTCTGGGGAGAGGAAAGGGTCGTGCAAGGCGTTATTGAAAACTATCATCATTTTGGACTCAAGAATCAAATAATACCCATGCTCGTTCTTCATAGAAATACCAACTATAATTTATTGGTGAAATTAAATGAACAGGCGCTTAGCGGTAATGCGTTAACAGGCGCGCTTGTAGACATTAGAAAAAAATGGGATGACGTTTTTCCGCAAAGCACCTTCAATTATACCTTTTTGGATCAGAAATTTGAAGCACAATACAAAGAGGATCGCGCCTTTGGGTCGGCATTTCAATTTTTTACCATACTCGCCATTATCATCGCCTCTTTAGGCCTTTTTGGCCTTACCTCATATACCTGTATCCAACGGCAGAAAGAGATCGGTGTTCGCAAGGTCAATGGGGCTTCGGTTATACAGGTAGTAACATTGCTGAACAAAGATTTTATCAAATGGGTCGGTATTGCTTTTTTGATTGCCGTACCTATTACCCGATATATCATGAGCCATTGGCTAGAGGGCTTTGCATACAAGACCAACATGAGTTGGTGGGTATTTGTTCTATCCGGTTTCATTGCCTTGTTCGTTGCTATTTTAACAGTAAGCTGGCAAAGTTTGAAGGCCGCTGTTGCAAACCCTGTGGAAGCATTACGGAATCAATAAAATCATAAAAGTAACCATTATGTTTAAGCATATTATGAAATTATTTTTAAGAAACATCCGCAATAATACGGGTACTTTCCTAATAAATATTATTGGACTCGGAATCGGTATTGCGGCTTTCCTTGTCTTGGCGTTATATGTTTATAATGACCTGACTTATAATCAGTTTAATGAGAACTTGGTGAATATTTATAGGGTACAGGAACGTTACCCAGATGGTAACGGAGATACTACCAAAGGATTGGTGCTGCCAAAACTGTTGGAAGAGGTACCGGAAGTAGAAAATGGGACTAGAATTTTCGATTGGGACGGTTACCGACTAAGTCATGGGGATATCGCTTTTGAAGAAAACGTACTGTATGTTGACACCGGTTTCTTTTCGGTATTCTCATTTCCCTTTGTAGAAGGCTTTCCAAACAACATACTCGATGGGAAGTTCGATGCGGTCATTAGTAAGTCGTTCGCCCAAAAGTACTTTGGCAATGACCAGGCCTTGGGAAAACAATTGCAAGTAGGGTTTGAAAATACTTTTTTAACGGTTAAAGGGGTTGTAGATATTCCAGAGAATTCTTCGGTGAAGTTCGATATAGTCACTTCTTATGAAACCGGACAGACCATATCACCTTGGGTCAAAGATGTACATGATTGGTACAATACTTTTTCAATTACCTATGTGTTATTACGACCTGGCACAAAAGCAGGTACTATCCAAGAAAAACTACAGCGCCTTGTAAAAGAAAATTTTCTACCTGTGGGCGAGAGTTCGACAAAGCTCCAGCTTCTGGCTTTTTCCGACTATCATGCTATGATGGAGTCGGACCAAACGATGATTTTGATACTAAGCTTCATTGCCTTGGGTATTTTAGGAATAGCAATTGTCAATTTTATTAATTTGACGATCACCAGCACTTGGTCTAGAACCAAAGAGATGGGAATAAAAAAAGTGCATGGAGCTAGTAAAAAGCATTTAGTAGTTCAAATTGTAACAGAATCACTGCTTATTGGTTTGGTTGCGGTACTTCTCGGGGTTATGTTGACCATCTTTTTGTTGGTACCTTCTTTCAACGGTTTGTTTGAAACCAACCTAGGACTGGAAGCCTTTGAACTTTCGATGCTTATTCCATTGTTAGTAGGGATTTGGCTACTGGTTGGTCTCGTTTCCGGTTTGGTGCCTGCCTTTGTATGGGCACGGGCAAAATTGATTCAAAGTCTGAAGGGAAAAGTACTATCGGGCACAAAGCGATCAGGTTCAAAATACGCTTCCATAGTCGTGCAATTTGTCATCGCCATGATACTAATATCGGGTACTTTGCTAATTCGGAAGCAGACGAATTATATGATTGAAAAAGACCCCAAATTCGATAATGAAAATGTGCTGGTAGCACAAACAGATTATTGGCAATTCAAAGATTTGGAGAAAACATCCCAACAGTTAGAACGCATCTCAAAGGAATTAGAGGCGAGTCCGCTCGTCGCTTCTGTAGGCTTTACGGGTAGCATACCAGGGGATTATGACGAAAATTACAATTCATTTTATCCTGAGACAATAAGTGATTTGGGGGTAATTAGTTTGCGAAAGTCGTATGTAGGAGACAACTACTTTAAGACGATGGGCATTCCAATTATAAGTGGTCAAGGTTTTGATTCGGAAAAGGCTTCCTTAGAAAATACGGTCGTGTTGAATCGAACGGCGATGAATCGCTTAGGTTTTGAAAAAGCCGAAGGACAAATTCTTAGAGAAGGCCGAGAAAATGGAACCCGATACAGATTGATCGGTGTCATAGAAGACTTTAATTACCAAGGGGCGCAGCACGAAATGCAACCTTTGGCTCATTTTTATTACAAGGTCGATAATTTTGCCGAATGGGATTATCTGACCATTCGGGCAAAGAAAGGAGCCAGTCTTCAGGTACTGGAACTTTTAAAAGATAAATGGAGCTCTATGTTGCCCGAAGGGATGCTCTCCCATTTTTTTGCCGATGAAAAATTGAACACCTATTACCGAGAATACACAAGGATAAATACTATTATCACCTGGTTTTCAATACTCGCTATTTTACTTTCCTGCATTGGTCTGTTTGCGCTATCGACCCATGCGATGGCTCGAAGACGAAAAGAAATTGGCATTCGCAAGGTAAATGGGGCGAAAGTATCCGAAATACTTGCCATGCTTAATAAAGACTTTTTGAAATGGGTGATATTAGCCTTTGTAATTGCTATTCCCATTTCCTGGTACGCTATGGAAAAATGGCTAGAAAGCTTTGCATACAAAACGGAACTCAGTTGGTGGTTGTTCGCACTTTCTGGGTTTGCAGCAATGGCAATTGCATTTTTAACAGTGAGTTGGCAGAGTTTCCGTGCGGCAGTGACCAATCCGGTAGAGGCCTTGCGTGAAGAATAGTTGTAAAAAAAAGAGTGATTAAATAGATTGGTCCTACCAAGGCCCTTTCAAAAAGTAAACAAATGAAAAAGATACTAGCAAGTGTTTTAATGGTGCTTTGTGCTTTTCCTTTGAGTGCACAAGACAGAAAGCGGATAAAGGGAAATGGAGAAATCGTCACCGATGAACGTGTAACGGAAGACTATTCCGCTATTTCGGTATCCGGGTTTTATGAAGTAAAACTGATTGAGGGCAAAGAAGGTCAATTAAGGCTGGAAGGGGAGGCCAATCTGCTAGCTAATATAGAGACTTATGTTGAAGATGATATGTTGGTCGTGAAATCAAGAAAAGGTTTTAACCTTATACCAACTAGGAACAAGGGTGTCTATATTACCATACCGGTTGCTGAAATCGAATCGCTTCACTTTTCGGGCTCGGGAAAGGTAGTAAGTGAGAAAACACTTGATAATGACCGATTGCACATTCGTACTTCGGGTGCCAGGAGCATAGATTTGTTGGTGAAAGCGACCAAACTTTCGGTAAAAACCTCCGGCTCTAGCAAGGTGCGCTTAAAAGGTTCTTCTGATGAGATTGAAGTACGATCATCGGGCTCATCGAATATACGTGGGTATCAAATGCTAACGGATTACGCCAAGTTGACCCTGTCAGGTACCTCAGATGTAGAGTTGACCATAAACGAATCTCTTTCTGCGAGAGTTTCGGGTTCAGGGAACCTTCAGTATGAGGGAGATCCCGAAAAAGTAACGCACAGCCTATCTGGATCAGGGAGTGTTCGAAACATAAAATAAGCTCGTAAAAATAAAATCATGATCAAATACAATCTGCTTTTATTCTTTCGGAACATTAAAAAGTACAGAAAGACCTTTTTAATAAACCTAGTCGGAATGTCTACCGGCTTGGCATGTACTTTATTGATTGCTCTTTGGGTTGTTGATGAGTTACAAATGGACAGGTTTCATGAAAAGGGAGAACACTTGGTACAGGTATTTCAAAACTTTGAAACACCCAATGGCATTGAGACCGAAGACGCTACACAAGGGCCGTTGGCCAAGGCTTTGATAGAAGAGTATCCCGAAGTAAACATGACCGCAACAGTACTTGGCAATGAGTGGTTTGAAGGGGAGAAGTTCCTTTTGTCCGATGGGGGAGACCAATTTTTCAGTTCAAAGATTCAGTTTGCTAGTGAAGACTATTTTCTACTTTTTTCCTTTCCATTATTGTATGGAAATCCCGAAACTGCTTTAAAAAATATTGATGGAGTGGTTATTTCTGAAGAACTGGCCAAAAAACTATTTGGAACCACTGATGTGGTCGGTCGTAATTTAGATATGCTACATGACGAATACGGAGGTTCTTATACCGTTTCAGGGGTTTTCAAAAATGTACCAAAGAACAGTACCGAACAATTTGACGCCATTTTTAATCTTGAAGTGTTTATAACGGAGAACGAAGACCTATGGGAATGGGGCGATAGCGACGCGCAAACCTATGCCGTACTAGCTTCCAACACAAATCTGTTTGACTTCAATTCAAAAATTGAGCGGTTACTTGAATCGAAAATACCAGGTCGGAAACAGACCTATTTTGCGCAACCTTATGGGGAGCGGTATTTATATGGCAACTATGCAAATGGCAAAGCCGTTGGCGGAAGAATCCAATACGTGTTGTTATTTTCGGTAATTGCTTTGTTGATTTTAATTATTGCCTGTGTCAATTTTGTAAACATGGCCACCGCCAAGGCATCGCTCAGAATCAAGGAGATAGGTGTTAAAAAATCAGTGGGGGCTCACAAGCGCAATCTGTTGTTCCAATTCACCAATGAATCTTTGATCATGGCTGCTATTTCGATGTTGGTAGCATTGGTCATTGCCTATTTTATACTTCCGGCGTTTAACGAAATTGCCGGAAAGCAACTTGGGTTGTCGCTCGGGTACGAGTTGGGCGCATTGGTATTTCTGATTACCTTGTTTACAGGGCTTATAGCTGGTTTTTACCCGGCAGTTTATCTATCTGGCTTACCAATTTTACAAGGACTAAAAGGAAAATTAACGCAAAGCAATCGGAATGGTCTTGCTCGCAAGGGACTTGTGGTCTTTCAGTTTTCGTCCTCGGTAATCTTACTAGTTGCCGTATTTGTAGTCTATAAGCAGCTAGCGTTTATACAAGGTAAAAGTTTGGGATTTGATCGTGAGCATGTCATTTTCTTTTCTTCCGGGGTTTTAGAAAGCGATATCGCTACCGGGGGCGGTAACGCGGATACAAAAAAGAAGGACATCGCTATTTTTTTAGAAGAATTAAGGAACATCCCCGGAGTGATGGGCGCTTCCAATTTCCGACATAATATGATGGCCGATTTTGGTACGACCACCGGAATGGACTGGACTGGGAAGGAAGTGGGAGAGGAAGCACTTTTCGCACAGGTGGCCGTTGGATACGAATTTATTGAAACCATGCGGATCAAAATGGACGAAGGACGTTCCTTTTCGCAAGAATTTGGATCGGAAGACAAAAAAATTGTCTTGAACGAAGCTGCCATCGAAGTCATGGGAATAGAAGGTCCGATCGGAAAAAGGGTAACTCTTTGGGGGGAGCAGAAGGAAATTATCGGAGTGGCGAAAAACTTCCATATAGATAAACTGTATAAGAAAGTGCTGCCAGTGTTTATGACCTTAAGTGATAGTGATTTTGCATCGAACATCATGGTACGGCTTCACCCTCGGTCCGAGAAAAGTACGTTGGAACAAATAGAAAAAGCCTATAAAGCCCATTTCGTTACAGGCATGCCGTTCGAATTCCGCTTTTTGAACAATACCTATCAAGACCTGTATAGTGCCGAACAGCGAGTGGCTTCTTTGTCGAAATACTTTGCGGTGCTCGCAATTCTGATTTCATGTTTAGGACTTTTTGGCCTATCTATATTTGTTACTGAAAAACGTAAAAAGGAAATCGGGATTCGAAAAGTACTAGGGCAAAGCAGTCTGCAAATAGCGCGCATGCTTTCCAAAGAATTGATCAAACTGGTGGGCTTGTCAATTTTGATCGCCTTACCAATTGCTTATGTATTGGCAAGCGATTGGTTATCGGGATATGCTTATAGAATCCCTCTAAAATTCGTTTATTTTTTACTTGCGGGTGGTATTGCCTTACTCATTGCCTTGGCCAGTGTTGGTGGGCAAACTCTCAATGCAGCTGGTAAGAACCCGATGAATGCTTTAAGAGAAGAATAATACTTAGACTTAGAATATGCTAAAACATAATTTGAAACTTTTTTTCAGGAATTTAATAAAGTATAAAAGCACCTTCCTAATCAATATTGTTGGACTTTCCACAGGATTGGCATGTGTAGTTTTGATTGCGCTATGGGTGGTCGACGAACTTCAATTCGATGGCTTCCATGAGAATGACGAGGAATTGTACCAGGTATGGAACCGCTTTGAATCACCGGAAGGGCCTCGTGTTCTTAGCTGGACCCCGGAACTCTTAGCAGAAACTATGGCAGACAAACTCCCTGAAGTTCAATATGCGACGGGGCAGACCTTGCCCGAGTGGTTCTCTAAAATGCCCCTAACGGTAAACGAACAAATAGTCAAAGCACCCGGCATCTTCGCCGATACCAATTACTTTAATATTTTTTCGTACGAGTTAATCGAAGGGGATAAAAATCAAGTACTGGTAGGAACCAATTCAATCGTAATTTCAGAATCATTGGCCAGACGTCTTTTTGGAACCTTGGAGGGAGTGGTCGGTAAAACAATCGGATGGGATGCCATGGGGAACCAAGGGCAGCAACTAGTAAGCGGTGTTTTTAAGGACATCCCCCAAAATTCTTCCAATCGTTTTGATTTTATACTTCCTTATCAGTTATGGAAGAATGCGATGGTAAAGAATGGTGGGCAATTGGAATGGACCAATAATAATCCCTCTACCTATATTGTACTAACTAAGGGAACTGACCCAGCGGTGTTTGGTCAAAAAATTAAGAATTTCTCCAAATTACAGGATGACGAGGTAACCGCAGAGTTGGTCCTTACCAAGTACAGTTCGTACTATTTGTTTGGGAATTTCGAGAACGGGGAACAGGCAAGCGGTCGAATGGATTATGTGTATCTATTCTCGCTCATTGCGCTGTTTATTTTGATAATTGCCTGTATCAACTTTATGAACCTTTCTACCGCCAATGCAACGCGCCGCCTGAAAGAAATTGGGGTTAAAAAAGCTTTGGGTTCTCAAAGAGGAACGCTAATCAGGCAGTATTTTGGAGAATCGATTATGACGGCCTCTTTTTCGCTTTTTATAGCCTTGATATTAGTACTGCTTTTTATACCGGTCTTCAATTCCATCACAGGAAAAACCTTGACCTTACAATTTAGTTTGTTGGCTGTTTTAGGAATGGTCTCTGTGGTTTTATTTACCGGTTTGTTGGCAGGAAGTTATCCTGCGTTTCATCTTTCGCGTTTTAATCCGGTGGCTATTTTGAAGGGTAATTTGAAGTCTGCTTTGGGTGAGGTATGGATACGTAAAGGCTTGGTAGTGTTTCAATTTTCGCTTTCGATCATACTTATTGTTGCGGTCTTATTGGTATATCAACAAGTAGACTATGTGCAGTCGAAGAACCTTGGCTTGAACAAAGACAATGTGCTTTATTTTGCACAGGAAGGCAAGTTGCAGCAGAATACCGAATCTTTTCTCAATGAGGTAAGGCAATTGACAGGTGTCGTAAATGCGGCAACTACTTCTCAAAATGTTATTGGCACTGACATAAATATGACAGGCGGACTCATGTGGGCCGGAAATGAGGAAGAAAAAAGAACCCGTTTCAATGAGCTACGCATTGGGCACGACTTTATAGAAACCATGGATATGCGGTTAAAAGCAGGGCGTACATTTTCCCGAAGTTTTGCCACGGATAGTACGGGAATAGTCTTTAACGAAACAGCAATTAAGCTCATGGGATTGCAAGAGCCGATCGGTAAAAAAGTAACCTATGGAGGCGTGGTGTATACCGTTATCGGGGTTTTAGAAGATTTTCATTTTCAGTCCCTTCGAAAAAAGGTGAACCCCATGTTCTTTCGATTGCAACGAGAAACCATCCGTAATGAAATCGTGGTTCGCATTTCAAATGCGAACCAGCAAGAAGCCATTGCTGCCTTAACCGACAGCTATGCCAGGTTTAACCCCGGCTATGTATTCGAATACAATTTTCTGGATACGAACTTTCAGGCTGAATATGAGGCAGAAAAAAGAGTAGCTTCTTTATCAAAATATTTTGCAGGGTTGGCTATTCTCATTTCTTGTCTTGGCCTTTTCGGGCTTGCAACCTTTACGGCCGAACGAAGAAGAAAAGAAATCGGAATACGTAAAGTTTTAGGGCAAAGTGTGGGGCAGGTAGCCCTTATGTTATCTGGGGAATTCGCGAAGTTGGTACTTATTGCAATCCTGATAGCGCTCCCTTTGGCCTATCTCTTGGCGAGCGATTGGCTCTCAGGTTTTGCCTATCGTATTCCACTCAGTATTTGGTATTTCCTAGGGGCGGGCGTCATGGCGCTCATAGTGGCAATCCTAACGGTCGGGAGCCAAGCGATCCGTGCTGCTACGAAGAACCCGGTAAATGCGCTTCGTGATCAGTAATAACCAAAACATACTAGTATGCTAAAAAACTATCTAAAAATTGGCTGGCGAAATTTGATGAAGGACAAGACCTTCACCTTTTTAAATATACTAGGACTTTCCCTAGCGTTCGGAGTTGCTATTCTTTTGGCAATGGCCGCATTCTTTGACCTTTCTTATGATAAATTTCATGAACATCGAGAAAATATATATCAGGTATATAACTCGGAGCAGACTGTCAAGGGTGCAGAGGCCAGTGTAACCAGCCCGATACCATTGGCGCCAAGCTTGCGGGAAGAAGTGCCGGGTATCGAAAAGGTCTCAAGGTATGTCACTGAAGGACATGTTGCCATTTATGGCGAAAAAGAACTAAACCTTAGCAGTCTTTATGTCGACGAAGATTTCTTTGAAATGTTTTCCTTTCCGGTGCTTGAAGGAAAACAACAGGCCTTGCTTTCAGAAAAAGCTAGTTTGGTAATCACCGAAAAAACAGCTAAAAAACTGTTTGGTGAAAATGAGGCTTTGGGAAAGGTGGTTCGTCTTATGGTAAATGGCAAGGAAACGCCGTTTGCGGTTACTTCTGTAATTGAAAATATTCCACCGCAAAGCACAATGACCTTTGAATTGGTCCTTCGTTTTGACAATCACCCTTCATATGAGGCAATAAAAGATAATTGGGGCAATAAGAATCATGAAGTTTTCGCGCAATTACAAAAAGGTGTTAACGCTGCTGATTTTGAAATTGCCACTAGGGCGTTTACCAACCGGCATTACAAGAATCAGATTGATAATGCCAAACGAAATGGTGCCCTACCCGATGCAGGAGGGGAGTACAAACAGTTACATCTGCTACCTTTTCAAGACCGTCGTTTTGTAAATTATTCCAATGGTACGGGCAAGGTAAGCCGAACCTATCCTTATATGATTTTAGGAATCGCGCTCTTAATCCTATTTATTGCCTGTGTAAACTTTATTAATATGGGTATTGCCAAAAGTTCGCAACGTCTCAAAGAGATTGGAATGCGAAAAACCCTTGGCGCACAAAAAAAACAATTGTTTTTTCAATTTTGGAGCGAGAGCCTACTGGTTTTTTTGCTATCCGTGCTTATTGGCGTTGCCCTGAGTATAGTCTTTTTAGATTCTTTTAAAACATTGTTCCGAACAGCTGTTTCCTTTGAAATGGTCGCAACACCACCTGTAATCATTGGGTTTTTACTCGTGATTACGTTTATTACTCTGCTGGTGGGGGGCTATCCTGCTTTGATTCTAAGCAGATTGGGAACCATCCAGTCTCTTAAAGGAAAACTGGAAACTACCGGAAAGAATCGCGTACGTGACTTTCTGATGATTTTACAATTCGGTATCGCGATTGTCTTGATCAGCGCGACACTCGTTTTATGGAGCCAGTTAGAATTCATGCGCAACAAAGACTTGGGCTTTAATAAAGAACAGGTATTGGCATTTCCAATAGATGGAAAAAAAGACAGTTATGAGGCGGTTCGTTTACTGCGGGAAGAATTAAAGGAGAATCCCAATATTCTGGGTATTTCTGGGTCTGATAATAACTTGGGTCTAGGAAAAGATGGCAGCTCCTATACCAGTATCCTCGGTTTCGAATATAAAAATAGGACGATAAAAACGCATATGCTCGTCGTGGATTATGACTATGTGGAAACCCTCGATTTGAATTTGGTATCGGGAAGATCTTTTGACCGAAACTATTCGACCGATAGTCTGGCGGTTATTATAAATGAAACTATGGCCAAGGAACTAGGGGAAGAGCACCCGTATACCGCTCGAATAACCATGGAAGATTCTACAATGTATTCCGTCATAGGTGTTATGAAAGATCATCATTTTCAAGGATTAAATCGAGAAATAGCCCCTTTGACCTTATTTATCAAACCAGATTGGGATTTGTACTATGCCTATGTGAAAATAGCACCGACGAATATGATGACCACGGTAGATCAAGTTGAAAATGCTTGGGCTCGGATCGAACCGAATGCGACTTTCTTGGGGTCTTTCTTAGATGAAAATATGGATCGTACCTTTCGAAGGGAAAAGATCATGACCACTATGATCAGTAGTGGTTCCTTGCTTGCGATCGCCTTAAGTTGTATTGGTCTTTTTGCAATTTCTTTGCTAGTCGTGGCCGAACGTACCAAAGAAATTGGCGTGCGAAAAGTTGTTGGTGCTAGCATTTTGTCTATCACATTTATGTTCACCAAAGACTTCCTAAAACTCGTATTGATCGCATTTTTGATCGCGGCACCGGTCGCATGGTGGTCTATGACCAAATGGTTGGAAAGTTATCCGTATCGCATTGATCTAAGTATTTGGTTTTTTGTTGGTTCCGGGATTTTAGCAGTTTGTATTGCATTACTCACGGTAGGTGCTAAAACCATGAAAGCTGCCATGCAGAACCCTGTAAAGAGCCTACGAACTGAATAATTGAGAACTTGAAGGTGCCATTGGCTATGTTAATCCAAGGTTTTCAATTGGTACGCCTTATCAATATCTTTGAAAGAAATAATTGACAACTATTGAAAAGTCTATAAACAGAATACTAAATACAACAACATGCTATTACAGTTAAACAATATTTTTAAATGGGTACAACAGGGAGGCCAGCGGGTATTTTTGTTAAAAGACCTTAATCTTTCTGTCGAAGAAGGAGAGTTTATTTCGATTATGGGCCCTTCTGGGTCGGGTAAATCTACCCTTTTGAATGTCATAGGCATGCTAGATGGTTTCGATGAAGGGGAATACCATTTTTTAGATGAATCTGTACATGCACTAAAAGAAAAACACCGGTCAGAACTTTACAAACAATATATAGGCTTCGTATTTCAAGCCTACCATTTGATCGATGAACTAACTGTATATGAAAACCTGGAAATGCCCCTGCTCTATAAAAAAGTGAGTGGTTCGGAACGAAAGGCAATGGTCGCCGATATGTTAGACCGTTTTAATATTGTCGGTAAAAAAGACCTCTTCCCAACACAATTAAGCGGAGGGCAACAGCAACTGGTGGGCGTAGCAAGGGCTTTGATTACCAAACCAAAGCTTATTTTGGCCGATGAGCCTACCGGAAACCTGAACTCCCAACAGGGAGAGGATATCATGGAACTTTTCAAAGAGTTAAATAACGAAGGGGTTACCATTATACAAGTAACCCATTCAGAAAAGAATGCCGAATACGGTTCCCGTATTATTCATTTGTTAGATGGCCGCAAAATCGAAAGGTAATTGAAAATTTTGTTTTACATTTTGAGTGTGCTGGAGCGTGATGTCTTCGCTTTGGACGAATCTTGTTCTGTCTCGTTCGAGCTCGTTTGAATTGGTATAATAACATCCCCCTTTTCAGATATTCCCCTAGGAGTAAGATCAGTACTCGCATTCATGGCTGTAGTGAACGAATTGTTGGTATTCAACGAAGTTGACCTTGTCAAATTAGCTGCTAAATGTACCTCAGTTTGTTCTTCTGTCAAGGCAGTGGAAGGAGAACTTGTTAGTTGCAATGGTTGTTTTAGGTTTTCTTTTAGACTGGAGGTGTAACCTTTCAAAACTTCACCAAATGCTTCTGCCTTAAAGTCTGTTTCCGGTAGCAGTTTTGTACCAATACGCCTTTGGATAACTGCCCCGATCAAAGAAGAGCCAACCCCTCCCGCGGCAAGGGGAATTGTTGTGCCAAGACCAAAACTAATAGGAATGGATACTATTCCGGCAATAAAAAACCCAACACCAACGACAGTTAGGGAAGAAGCAAGTACCTTTCCGGTTTTTATAAGGTTTCTTCTTTCCCCTTTTGAATCTTCAAGTTGGTAGAATGCCCTCAACAACTGATTTTGTGGGTTCTCTTTTTCGTTTTTTTGGTCCGTAAGCTGGTTTTTTAATGTTTCTATGACTAATTTCAATTCTTTCTCGTTAACTATTTTTTCAGGAAGATTCTCTTGAAGAACATCACGTTCCTTCAAAAAATTATCCAAAATCCGTCTCCATAGTGTTACCTTGGTATTCTTGGCCTCGTGCTGCACGCTTGCCAAGGCAACTAGTTGGGCGCCTATTGATTCAAAAATGCTATATTTTGCTATGTCCCTTCCCTCTGTTCGTTCTATGGTCTCATTGCACTCACTTGATTTTTCGTGGAATTCAGTGGCAGATAATTCAGTAATTTTTAACTGACCCAGTGGACCCCAGAAAAGTTTTAGTTTTTGAAGAATTATAGCCTTGCCGATAGCATCTATGTTATTCTCTTGCAATTCCCTGTCCAATATTTTCTCTGCATTTTTGAACATGGTATCATTTTCAAATTCTAAAAATGTAGTTAGTGCTTTGTCCCTGTGTTCTGTAAGTTCAATTTTTCTATTCTCATCTTTTTCCAGTCCAATGCAAAGTGTCAGGTATAGAACCATATACTCTTGTAATGTGTCCTCATAGTTTGTTACCAGATGTAGTTTTTCCGAATCGGACAGTTCGCTCATCACCTTGT
>CALLVX010000053.1 GCA_938010765.1 uncultured Flavobacteriaceae bacterium
CCTTTGAACTCAATAGGGTCTTTGCCTTCCCCATCTAACTTCACCATATAAAAATTTGCTTTCATATAGGCGGCGACTTCTGCATTTTGAAAAGTGTCCTTGTCCATTTTTTTACACCAACCACACCAGTCGGTATACACATCCACAAAAATCTTTTTAGGACTTTTATCGGTTTCGGCAAGTTTGGCAGCCTCGTCCCAACTGAGCCATTCAACCTCCTGCGCCTGTGTTGCCAAGGTCAAAAGTCCAAAAAACAAAAATAAACATGCTTGCGAAAGAAATGGGGTTGCTCTTTTCATCGTACCAAAGTTTAGGATGTTAGTCCAATTACTATACCAAAACTAACGAAAATAGTGAGACTTTATTTCAATCCGTTAAAACTGCTGTTTCTAGGGAGGCACTTTCACGGGATACAGCTAGTTGGCAAAGGACATCCAGAACTAGTTTTGTAGTGTTGTTCAGGGTCTATTTATAAGTGGCTCTGGGCAGGCACAAGAATGAAAATGGCGGTACTATAGAGACAGCTTGAACCAAAAATGAGATGTTATGAATTTGCAGAAAGGGATACAACTACTAAGGGCACAAAAACCCTTAGCGGTTTTTAAGAAAGTAATCGCTTTTAACGAAAAAACCCTGGATCCCGCACAACGAGTGCAAGTGCGGTTGGGGCTTGGCTCAGATTTTATCGTGGAAGGCGCTCCGCTGCATATGGATCAAGATGGCAACACCGTTTTTGTGGGCCTCAAGGATACGGTCAGTTATGCAAACACACGCTCCATTCTGGGGATTGAAATTTTAAATCCTACGGCCTTATTAGCGTTCCTTACGGACGATCGCTATGTGCCAGTCCCAGAGAACAACATACCTACGAGGCTTGCATTGAAACGCACTCTGAAAGAAATGGCGGAAGGGCTGCGAACCGCGTATGCCATTGAGTTGATTGTAGCCGATTTGATAGACAAATTCGATACCTCCGTGGCAAAGTACCAATTTGATGTGCTGCTGCATGCTTTAAGTGACGCGCTACAAGTAATTGTAAATGATCTTCTTGGAAAAGATGCGCTTCAAACAATCAAGAAAATCGGCATCGTTCAAAGCCAAGGGGAGCTGCTGGTCGAAAAGAATGGAGATGAAATTTCTATCCAACTAGACCTAAACAGAAAATTAAATAAAGATCTGAAGAAACAGCTTCAGCAAAGGCTGGAGCAATGTCTATAAATACACCTAAAAACTAAAAAGATGGGATTAGCAGAAAGAAGAATCGTAAAAACATTTCAAGAAACAACTTATGAAAGTTTCTTGGCAGAAGTTAAGAAAGTGATCGGGAAAGATATAGCAATTGAGGTGGCTTGGGACACGCTTGCTATAGAGGGTATGAGCCACTTGTATGAAAAAGCTTGGCCAGAGGTATACTTTCAGCCCTTGGTCAAAGCCTTGGAAAACATTTGTGGTGATGAAATGGGCAAGGAGGCCATTGTCGAGAGCCTAGAGAAAATCGTCATAAAAAATGAAGAAGGCGTAAGTTCGGCCTCCCGATGGTCCGCCTTTGAAGACAAGGTGTTGACCTTGGATCATAAACCTACAACAAACATTCATCATATAGATAATCGCGCAAAGGCGGTGCAGTCGCTTCTAGAAAATAATCTGTAAATAGATTTTGAACCAAACCAATGGGCCATGGTTATTTTGCTGTGGCCTTTTGTTTTTTAGGAACGAACAAGTCCTTGACATCGACCTGACTTCGAATGAGGTCGTCAAAATTCTCACGCTCTCGTATCAAGATGGCCTCGCCTTTATGCCAGAGCACTTCGGGCGGGCGAAAACGCGAATTGTAATTGCTGGCCATCGTATAACAATAAGCCCCGGCATTCTTAAAACACAGGATGTCTCCCTCAGAAATTTCACTTATTCTACGGTTACTGGCGAAGGTATCGGTTTCACAGATATAGCCCACTACCGAGTAGTAACGCTCCCTACCTTTAGGGTTGGATACATTCGTTATTTGGTGCGATGCCCCGTAGAGCATTGGACGTATCAAATGGTTAAAACCCGAATCCACACTAGCAAAAACAGTAGAAGTTGTTTGTTTAACCACATTTACCTTCGTCAGGAAAAAACCTGCCTCGCTCACCAGAAATTTACCGGGCTCAAAAGCCAAGGTCAGTTCTTTTCCGTATTCTTTGCTGAATTCATTGAAACGGGCCCCTAATTTTTTACCTAGCTCCTCTACATTGGTCTCAATATCACCCTCTTTGTAGGGGACTTTAAAACCACTTCCAAAATCTATAAAATCAAGATTTTCAAAATTCCTGGCAGTCTCAAATAAAATTTCAGATGCGTAAAGGAATACATCAATATCCAAAATATCGCTACCTGTATGCATGTGAATACCATTGATATTCATTTTGGTTAGCTTAACGATCCGCAACAGATGTGGAATCTGGTGAATACTAATACCAAACTTAGAATCGATATGACCTACAGAAATATTGGAGTTGCCCCCGGCCATTACATGCGGGTTTATACGTATACATACGGGAATATCGGGATATTTGCCTCCAAATTGTTCCAATACCGAAAGGTTGTCGATATTGATTCGCACTCCTAATTTGGCCGCCTCTTCTATCTCCTCTAATGAAACGCCATTGGGTGTAAAGATGATCGATTCTGGTTTGAAGCCCGCCAAAAGGCCTAATTGTACCTCCTGAATCGATACTGTGTCGAGACCGCTGCCCAAACTGTTCATCAGTTTTAGAATACTGATGTTTGAAAGTGCCTTGGCGGCATAATTCAATTGTAGTTTTTTTACGCTACTAAAAGCCCGTGTTAGTCGATTGAACTGAGAAATTATTTTCTCGGAGTTATATACGTATACGGGGTTTCCGTAGGTGTTGGCTATTTTAAGTAAATCGGCCTGCTTCATAAGAATACTTCTTTTGAGCTAATTTAATTGCATTATTTTAGCTGTACAAAAAAATAAGTTAAAACATTACAAATACAACATAATGTTGTAAATATAACATTGAATTTTGATTCACCTTCCCTTGTCCCTGTGGTATCGGAATTGTATTTTTAATAAAAAATTAAAGATGAAGTTACCGTTGTTTCCTTTGCAATCTATTTTTTTTCCTGGAGAAACAGTTCCCTTGCATATCTTCGAGGAGCGTTACAAACAATTGATTCATGATTGCCGGGGTGAAGCCATTACTTTTGGAATTCCCGTCTATATTAATGATGGGCTCGCCTACGGTACCGAGGTGCAGTTGGTAGAAGTGGTCACCACGTATGAAAATGGGGAGATGGATGTGACCTGTGTTGCAAGGCAAGTGTTTAAGGTGCTTACATTTGAGAATACGCTCGAAGGAAAATTATACGCGGGTGGAGAAGTGCAGTTTCTTGAAAATATTAACGATGCTGACGACGAATTAAGAGCCGAGGTACTATCTAAAATCGAAGCACTCTATTTTATGATGGAAGTCCCTTTTAAAGCAATACCGGTAGCCAAGTTTCATAGCTTTATACTGATTCATAAGATGGGACTGTCAATGGAACAGGAATACGAGCTGCTACTAATGACCAAAGAAAGTGAGCGTTTGGAATATATGCGAGGGCATCTGGTAGCTACCATGACGGTGTTAAGGGAAGTAGATCGTACCAAACGGGCAATCACCTTAAATGGGCACTTTAGAAATTTTGACCCCTTGGATTTCGAAGGACTAGAAATTCAATAATCTCCCTACTTCATTATTTTCTAGTTGTTGACTTACCTTAAATGGGTAAAGGTGCTTGAATTTGTATTTATTTTTTTGACCTTCTCCAGTATCGTTAGTGTAAATCCGTTAGGTTTCCTATTTTTGTATTCGAACCTAAAGACAGTTTACATATATGAACCTTCATGAATATCAGGGAAAAGAAATTTTAGCAAGTTTTGGTGTGCGTATTCAACGCGGAATTGTTGCCAACAATGCAAAAGAGGCCGTAGATGCGGCAAAGCAACTTACTGCAGAAACCGGAACCGGATGGCACGTTATCAAGGCTCAGGTGCACGCAGGTGGGCGTGGTAAAGGTGGTGGTGTAAAGTTGGCGAAAAACCTTAAGGAGGTAGAAGAGTTGGCAGGCCAGATTATTGGTATGAATTTAATAACACCACAAACTTCGGCAGAAGGTAAAAAAGTACACAAGGTCCTCGTTACGGAAGACGTGTATTACCCTGGTGATAGTGAAACCAATGAGTTTTATATGTCCGTGCTATTAAATAGGGAAACAGGGCGTAACATGATTATGTATTCTACCGAGGGAGGAATGGATATCGAAGAGGTTGCAGAAAGCACCCCACATTTAATCTATACAGAAGAAATTGATCCAGCAACAGGTTTATTGCCTTTCCAAGCTCGAAAGGTGGCCTTTAATCTTGGACTCTCAGGAGCTGCTTTTAAAGAAATGACCAAATTTGTGACATCTTTGTACAGGGCGTATGTTGAGAGTGATTCGAGCATGTTTGAAATCAACCCGGTCTTAAAGACATCGGATGATAAGATTATGGCCGTCGATGCAAAAGTATCGATAGATGACAATGCGCTTTATCGAAGAAAAACCTATGCTGAAATGCGCGACTTAAGGGAAGAAAACCCAATTGAAGTAGAAGCGCGTGAAGTTGGCTTGAATTATGTAGATCTTGACGGTAACGTAGGGTGCATGGTGAATGGCGCCGGTTTGGCAATGGCTACGATGGATTTGATTAAAATGGCCGGTGGTGAACCTGCTAATTTTTTGGATGTTGGGGGAACGGCAGATGCCAAGCGTGTAGAAGAGGCCTTTAGAATCATTTTAAAAGATGATGGGGTAAAAGCCATACTGATTAACATCTTTGGGGGAATCGTACGTTGTGATCGCGTTGCCCAAGGGGTTGTAGATGCGTATAAGAACATGGGCGACGCCATAAAGGTTCCTATCATTGTTCGTCTTCAAGGTACCAATGCAGAATTGGCAAAAGAGATAATCGATAATTCAGGACTTGCGGTACAATCGGCCGTACAGTTTCAAGAAGCGGCCGATAAGGTCAAAGAGGTCTTGGCTTAGTATCATTAAGATCCATGCAATAAAAAAAAGAGGCGAACATTTGTTCGCCTCTTTTTTTTATGTGCCTATCCCGGCTATATAGATGGGGACAATATGGTGCGGCATACAGCTATTTCAGGGGCAACACTAAAAAAAAAGTTAATTGTGAAACTACGGTGTAACAATCTGTCAAGTACCATCGTCAATTAAGTAATTCATCAATAATCAAAATCGAGTAGTAATCAGACCTTGAAATTAAAAAAAGAACAATGAATGGGTCACAAAAACGAACATCATGAGAAAAACAAGTGTGATGCTGGTAGCTGCAATGCTACTGCTTAGTGGAAATATTTTTGCCAAAGAATCAAAAGAGACAGATCCTTCGAAGGATCTTAAGAACCAGGTCAGGCAACTTTTAGACGAACAGTTCGAACTTACCTCCTATAAAAAACTGGAGGCTTCGATTCTTTTTACCGTCAACAAAGAAAATGAGATAGTAGTACTTTCTGTATATACTGAAAGCGATAAGCTGGAGCGTTTTGTGAAGAGTAAACTGAACTATCACCAAATTCGCACCGCAGGGGTTGTTCAAGGTAGAAGGTATACGATTCCGATCAAGGTAGAATCGTAATACATATAGTTTTAAATTAGGAAAAGGCGTTGTTCTCATAACAATGCCTTTTTTACGCGATAATCGAGATTTATAATGCTCCGACGCCTGCACGACAAGTGTACAGACCGGTCTGCGTCGAAATCAATGTTGAATTTTTTAATGCCCCTTGGGCTCGCCCCGAGCTAATGGGGTTTATACTATATGGCTAGTAAATTTTATGCGTTTGTTCGAAATCCTTCAATTTTTAATATTCTTTAGGAAAGATGCCTTAACAAACATTTCTATTCTATTTTTTTTGTAGTGTTAAGGTATGGGTATCCCCTTTAAATAGGGAGGTGAGCGAATTTCTTGTTTGCGTCGATTTCACTGTTGTTGGCAATTTCACAGAGAATAAGCAAGGAGGGTAAAGGCATTAAAATTTTGTTAAAGTGCATTTCAAATGTAACAATTTCGTTTTTAGAGCGTCTTTTAAGTAATTCATCAATAAATCATTAATCAAGTTTTGTAATCCACCGATAACAATCGGAACCAAAGCTTAAAAACGTACAAGTCATGAAAAAACTAAGTGTATTAGCAGTAGCTGTGATGTTACTATCGACCGGAAGTGTATTAGCTAACGACAACAAAAAAGCCAAAACAACTTCTAAAGCCAAAACAGAAAACTTATCCACTCAAATCGGAAAGTTGTTGTTCTCCAATAACTTAACCGAAGATGCCGAAGGTAAAACTGCGCAGGTGCTGTTTACATTGAATAGTGAAAAAGAGATCGTAGTATTGTCCGTAGATACGGAGGATGCTAGTTTGGATGCTTTTATCAAAGGTAAATTAAACTACCATGAGGTAGAGATGGCCAATTTCGAAGCAGGTAAGAAATATACCGTTTCGGTTCGTATCGACTCTTAAATTTAGAATAGAAAATAATAAAAATCCTGATAGAACCGGTAGTTACCGATTTCATCAGGATTTTTTTTAAGGTACTATCGTTTTCCTTTGTTTTTATACTTTACAGGAGAAATATCTGAATCGCCCTTGGTAAATTGTTTTTTAAACGAAGGCTTTTTTTCAATCGAATCAGTATCATTTTTGAGATCTGCAGGGCCTTTAATCAATACCTCTCCCGGATATTTCGGATTTTCCTTAGTGCCTCTTAGGTGTAGTACCAACCCATTCAAGAAATTTCGTAAAACCTGATCCCCACACTCCCTATAGTTCGGGTGATCGTCTTTCCTGAAAAAAGCACTTAATTCGCTCTTACTTATCTTAAAATCTACCAATTTTAAAACGTCGATAATGTCGTTGTCGCGGAGCATGAGGGCTACTCTTAACTTTTTGAAAACATCGTTGTTCGACATGCGGAATAAATTTTTGGCAAGGTATTACAAAATATCGATCCACTCCTGCCATTTATACGAAATTGTATTTTAAAGAGTTATACTAACAGGGTTACAAAGCCACGGCGCGATGAGTACATATAAAGAAAAACTTAGTATTTTATCTGAGATGATCGCCTTTGCCAAGATAGATAAGGTGGTAGGGGACCCCGAATACAATTTTTTGTTAGGGGTGGCTTCTCACCTCGAAATAGACCGTGAGACCTTTGATTCTCTTTTCGAAAAAGAAGCTGAACATGTGGTTCCGAAAACCCAGGCAGACCGCATTTTACAGTTTCATCGTCTTATGCTTCTAATGAACGTAGACCAAAGACAGCAAGAAGTAGAGATCAGCAGGCTGCATAATATAGGTTTGGGTATGGGGCTCCCGCCCTCCGCTATTGAACAAGTGCTTAGTATTATGCATCAGTATCCAGACAAGATAGTTCCGCCGAAGGTGCTTATCGATATTTTTAAGGCGCATTATAACTAATTGTCATTTAGTAGTCCTATAAAAAAAGTTAGGCTATCATGAAAAATAAAGAGACCAAACTCGCAATTCTTTCGCAAATGATTCAAATGGCGAAGGCGGATCAGGTAATCAAAAAATCCGAATATAGCCTTATAGTAGGTATTTCGAATGAGCTCGGTGTTTCGAAAGCTGATTTAGATATGCTGTTTCGACAAAAATCATTAAAACTGTCCCTTCATACAAAGGAGGAAAGAATAATACAGTTTCATAGATTGATTCTACTAATGGGTATAGATCAAGAACAACACCGCCTTGAGGTCGAGCGTTTAAAGATTATCGGCTTGGGTCTAGGTCTAAAACCTTCTCTAATACTTAGTTTGCTTGCAGAATTGGATAATTATCCGGACGGAATGGTCCCTGTTGATGTCTTGTTGGCTATTTCAAAGCAAAAAAGCGCCTAAATCTTCAAAAAAATACTTTTGCTGCCATAATGTCATTTTTCATGGATGTATTTGCGCCATAATGACATTATTTATTTGTTGGTACAACTTTTGTCTTTTAGCTATCAGATTTGAAAACGTATAATTAAAAAGTAAAAAATCATGATAATTAAAAGAAATAACACATTGCTTCCGGCTTTAATGAATGAATTATTTAAACCTGATTGGTTCGGTGGGGTAGAGAATCTGAACGAAAATGTTCCGGCTGTGAACATCAAAGAAAGTGAAGCTGCCTTTGAGCTCGAGCTTTCAGTACCCGGTAGGAAGAAAGAAGATTTTAATCTTGAGGTTGATAAATTGGTTTTGACTATTTCGAACGAGTCAAAAATCAAGGAGATTCAAGAAGGGGCTAAGTACACTAGAAAAGAGTTTGTATTAAGCTCTTTTAAAAGAGGGTTTACGCTTCCTGATACAATTAATATTGAAGGGGTCGATGCGTCTTATAGGGATGGTATTTTAAGGGTATCGCTTCCTAAAAAAGAAGAGTCTCTTCCCAAGCCAAAAAGGTCGATAGAATTGTCGTAAAGACAAAGGCGGTTATGGGTGATTACCGTACGGTGATTTTTCATAACGGTGAGTTTAGATGGTTAATTGAGAAGCGCCTTGGTCGGAAAGATCAAGGCGCTTTTTTTCTGTATTCAAATAGCGGTACTTAGGTTTTTTAGGAGTGCCCAACTTGGAATATGCTAGGTAGGGCTGTGGTATTTCAATTTGTGCCTATCGTTTTTATTAGGTTAAAAATAGTGGATTTTTCTCTAAATTATAGATGGTGTTACGGGAAGGAAGTGGGAGGGGGCGAAGTGCAAGAAAAAGACTAAAACCGTACTTTTGAAATAAATTTAGACAAATCTAAAAATTAAATTTAAATAATTCATAACCATAGGTTTAAGTTATTTTATATGTAATTTTAATTTATACTTTTAGGAAATTAGCTAAAATGACATAAAAGTGAACGAAATTAGTTGAAATTCAACCTTTTTCTTGTAACATTTTAATTTCGTCCCGTAGTTTTGCGGCTTGCATAAAATCCAATTCCTTGGCTGCTTTTTCCATTGATTTCCGTTTTTCACGAATCAACTTTTCTATTTGATCTTTAGTCAAATAATCCATATCGGGTTCTGCGGCACGCAACTCTTCTTTTGCAAAATGATAGGTAGAAACAGAGTTCTTGGCAAGGGCACTGTCCAAGCTTTTGTTCAGTGCTTTTGGGGTTACGTTATGTGCTAAATTATAGGCTGTTTGTTTTTCCCGACGATAGGTAGTTTCGTCAATAGTTTTTTGCATGCTATCGGTGATTTTATCCGCGTACATAATCGCCATTCCATTAAGGTGTCTTGCAGCCCTTCCCACGGTCTGGGTCAACGATCGGTTGCTGCGTAAAAAACCTTCCTTGTCGGCATCTAGAATTGCGACCAAAGAAACTTCGGGAAGATCCAGCCCTTCCCTCAATAAGTTCACGCCTATCAGTACATCAAAAATACCTTTTCGCAAATCTTGCATGATTTCTACGCGTTCCAAAGTATCAACATCGCTATGAATATACCTACACCGCACATTAATGCGGTCTAGGTATTTAGCTAACTCCTCGGCCATTCTTTTCGTAAGGGTCGTAACCAATGTACGTTCGTCTTTTTCAACCCGCAGGTGGATCTCTTCCACAAGATTATCGATTTGATTAAGACTTGGCCGTACTTCGATAATTGGATCTAACAGTCCGGTTGGTCTAATAATCTGTTCCGCATAGATACCTTCGCTTAATTTCAGTTCATAGTCGGCCGGGGTTGCACTTACATATATTACCTGATTTTGAAGGGCTTCGAACTCTTCAAACTTCAAGGGTCTATTATCCATGGCTGCGGGCAAGCGAAAACCGTAGTCTACCAGATTCACTTTTCGAGAACGGTCTCCTCCGTACATTGCATGTACCTGGGGTAAGGTCACATGACTTTCATCTATGACCATTAGGTAGTCTTCGGGGAAATAGTCTATTAGGCAGAAGGGGCGCGTGCCGGGTTCGCGACCATCCAAATAGCGCGAATAATTCTCGATGCCCGAACAATAGCCCAGTTCACGAATCATTTCCAAGTCAAAACTGGTACGCTCTTCTAGGCGTTTTGCCTCCAAAGGTTTTCCGATTTCTTTAAAATAGTCGACCTGTTTTACCATATCATCCTGAATTTGGTGTATGGCGTTCTGTAGCACATCTTGTGAGGTAACAAACATATTGGCAGGGTAGATGTTCAGCGAATCGTATACTTCTATGATATTGTTGTTAAATGGGTCGAATGCCTCGATTTCTTCAACTTCGTCTCCAAAAAAATGAATACGAAAAGCGTGGTCCGAATATCCGGGAAAAACATCTATAACATCCCCTTTCACACGAAAACTCCCATTTCTAAAATCTGCAGTGGTGCGAGAGTAAAGTCCTTGTACCAGCTGATGCATAAACTTGGTGCGGGCAATCACCTGATCTTTTTGTATACTGATAACGTTTTTCTGAAACTCGACCGGGTTACCGATACCGTAGAGACATGAGACCGATGCAACTACGATAACATCCCTTCGCCCTGAGAGGAGAGAGGAGGTAGTACTCAAACGAAGTTTTTCGATATCCTCGTTTATAGAAAGGTCTTTCTCAATATAGAGGCCAGAAGTAGGTATAAAGGCTTCTGGTTGATAGTAATCGTAATACGAAACAAAATACTCGACCGCGTTGTTCGGAAAAAACTGTTTGAATTCCGAGTACAATTGTGCCGCCAAGGTCTTGTTGTGGCATAATACCAAAGTAGGGCGCTGCGATTCTGCTACCACATTCGCAACAGAAAAGGTCTTTCCCGATCCAGTAACCCCTAAGAGTGTTTGGTAGCGCTCATTCGAATCCATTCCGTCAACTAATTGTTTGATTGCTTGTGGCTGGTCTCCAGTGGGTTTAAAATCCGATACTACCTTAAATTTCATCCTATAAAAATAAACAATAGGTCTTTAATAGGAGGGTTGTTATCCGAGTAATTTTGATACTCCCTGGGTCGGTACTTCCAGTGTATGCCTAAGACAAAAAAAAGACGAATGCGAGACTCATTTTCAATCCCAAGTTCGGTTTAACGCTTGAGGGTGAAATGCCCTTTTATTTCCTTCCGACTGAAAGAGATAGCCCGGTACCAGTAGTCAGAAGATGGTAAAGGTCGCCCATTTTGTGTGCCGCCCCATCCTTTAGATCTTGGATCAAGTTGCACCAAAAAATTACCATACTGATCAAAAATATATATTTTTTCCACATTGATTTCTCCACTTTCAGGTGGCGGCATAAACTGCCAAAAATCATTGATTCCATCGCCGTTTGGAGTAAAATAGGCAGGAAAATTTTTTCTTGAGAGTGATTCCTCTACGATTCGCTGGGTAGTGCCACATCCGTACCTATCCCTTACAAATACAGTATGTTCTGCATCGCTTACATTTTCAAATATGGGGCTGTCCTGATAGTTACCGTTTTCAAGATCCAACGCGTATTCGTAGTCACCACTTCCCTTGGTGTTCACCTGTATTCGAAGTCCGCCTCCTTCCCGACGTACATCTACTGAACTTATAATGGGCGCTTTGGATAATACAACCTCGAAGGTTTTGGAGTTCGAGCATTCTATAATGTTACCAGCATCATTTATATTGTTGTAGGTTTCCAAGCGGTACCTGCCTATGTCTTTTAACGCCACTTCTCTTGTTTCGGAAACTAAGGTTTCATTTCCGTTCGCTGCTAGTTTGAACCATCGAAACCCGCTCGCAAACACTTCTGTAGAAATAGTGGTCGGCAAGTCGTTCGCACAGATGCCCAATTGATCCGGAATATCGTTGGCCGGTTTTTTGTCCGAACAGTCGACTGTGGGCACTCCCGTAGAAAACCGATCTTCGGCACAAGGGGTGGCATCGCCGTTTTCATTATAGGGAACAAGACGAATAAAAATATCTTGATCTAAAGGGAGATTGCCCGGGAGTCGGTAGTCCAGAGCATTCCCAACATCCAAATTGTCCACCAGGTCGTAGTTACCGGCAGTGGTACCCAAAGAAAGGCGGTAACCGGTAGCGGTGGGGGCATAGTCCCATGTGATTTTTTCATTGACCCGCACAGCGGTATTGCCGGCAACGGCACCATTAAGTACCGTACAAGAGGGCGGGAGGGTAACATCTACTGTTGTGAAAAACTCCCCAGGGCATACTTTGAGCTGCTGATTTTCGAGGAACATGCTTATTGTTACATAAATGATCGTATCATCTGGTAAGCCGGTTTCGGGCGTAAAGGAATTGGTGAGTCCGGCAGAACGTTGGTTTAAAATATCAACACCTCCCGGGCTTGTGCCCAGCGAAATTAGATAGCCGACTACCCCGGGAACTGAGGGCCAGGTAATGGTCGCATCTACCCCTATTTGAGTCGCTTCGTTTCTGGGATAAGAAATTTTCGGACATTCTTGTGCCATGCCATGGAAAGTGGCAAATAAGACAAACAAAAAAAGCGTTTTTCTCCACATAGCTTTGGTAACGCAAAAAAAAGAATTTCTACCGCTTCAAGCAGAAATGCCCTTTTATTTCTTCATTTTTTAAGCCGATGGCTTTGAACCAGTAATCGGCTGAAGGGAGGGGGTTCCCATTTGAGCTGCCATCCCAACCCCGCGCAAGCGGGTCTAATTGTGCTATAAAAGTCCCGTATCGATCAAAAATAAAAATACTGCGAACGTTTACTTCTCCCGTGGCCAAGGGTGGTACAAACTGCCAAAAGTCGTTCACTCCGTCTCCATTGGGAGTGAAGAATGTTGGGAAACCATCAACGGTGAGGTCTTGGTCAAAGCTGGTTTCTGCAATGCCACAACCATTTTTATCCCGTACATAAATGGTGTAGGACCCTAAGGGCACGTTTGTAAAAACATTGCCATCCTGGTAGGGACCGTCCATAGTGTCCAAGGCATATTCATAAGACCCAATACCACTTGCCTGAACAGTTATTGCAATGGTACCGTTTTGGCCCGGCCCGGCGCTTACACCATTAATCGTAGCAATTTCCGATGCGACCACATTAAACTCCTTTGCGCTAGCGCATTCAATGACGTTGGTTGCTTGGGAAATGGTATTAAAGGCTTCATATCGGTAGTTACCGGTTTCTGTAAGGGAAACTTCCGATGTGCTCGACAAAAGTACTTCAGCGCCATTGTCTGCTACCTTGTACCATCGGAACCCCTCCGCTGTATCCGTGGTCCCTATCGTATAGGGGATTTGATTTTGACAGAACGATACGGTATCGGGAAAATCGATTTCAGGCGCTAAATTTACCAGTTCACCGGTAACATCGTCAAAGAAAGGGCCACAACCCAAAATAGTCGAAAACGATCGCTGTTCGCAACCAATGGCCAACCCTGCGTCATTAAAGGGTATGATGGTGATGAAAAACGTTCTATTAGGGTCAAAATCGATTACAAAGGTCGAATTGTTTGTAAAAGTGGCGCTATCTATTACGTCATTATTATTTATTGAACTACCAATTGAAACCAAATAACCGGTAGCTCCAGGAACCGCTGTCCATTCTATCAAAGGGGTCAAGGGAACATTGATGGCTCCGTTCGCTGGGGTAATTAGATTTGCGCAGCCCGGCAGTACTGCTAATTCTCCCGTTGTAAAACTAAATTCAGGGCATATCTCGGTAGTTACCCCATTCTCATTATATGGAATAATGCGGACAAAAATTTCGGTCTCAAGTGGGAGTTCTGCTGCCGGAAGGTACGATAATAAATTCCCTACGTCGGTGAGTGTTAAAAGCTCTTCTCCGCCCATGCTGGTGCCAATGGCAATTCGATAGCCCGTGGCTTTCGGGATATAATTCCAGATAATATTGGTTGCGGAGTTCACATTGGTAGCTTCATCTATTGGAGTTCGTATCACACCACAAGAAGGGGGTATGATGACATCTTCTGTTCGGAAACTTCCGGCGGGGCACTCGATATCGGGACGGTCAAAAAAGAACAGTGTTATTGTAATATGCAACACTCGATTTTCGGGTAACCCGGTCGGTGGTGTAAAGCTGGTAGCACTTCCTACGGCGATATGATCTGCCCATTCAGTTCCTCCGGCCGCATTTCCAATTGAAATTTGATACCCTGTCACCCCATCTACCGCATTCCATGAAAGCGTACTTTCAACAAGAACATCGGTATCTCCGTCCATTGGGCTATTCAGTGTAGGGCAGGATTGAGAATACCCAAAGACGCTTGCCAAAAGCAGGGATATGTATAACAGTTTCTTTTTCATTGCAAAATAGTATTCCAAGGTACTAAAAAGTCTATCTCTTAAGTGTGAAATGTCCGTTAAATTCACGGCTGGTACCTATATTCACTTTAAACCAGTAATCAGTACTTGGCATCAAATTATTATTACTTGTTCCGTCCCAACCTTCGGTATTGGCACCAAATTGTTTAATGAGTTTACCATAGCGATCAAAAATACTAATGATCGTGTTTTGTACGAATGCCGGATCCAGCCCGATAATTTGCCAGAAGTCGTTGCGGTTGTCGCCATTGGGGGTAAAGAATTTGGGATACCCCAAAATGGTAATATCAGTATTTGTAATCCCACAACCGTTCTTGTCACGCACGTAAACAGGCCTCGACCCCGCCGGTAGGTTTTGAAAAACACTACTATCTTGGTAACTGATATCGTCTAAACTAAATTCATAGTCCCCGTCGCCACTCACCATAATATCGATTGTATTGTTATCTGAGGCATCCTCGATCTGTATATTTAGTATCGTAGCGGCATTTGAAGGAAGAACCACAAAGTCGGCCCGATTATAGCACAAAGTTTCTACCCCGTTGGTAACATATGCCAATCCCACCTCTAGACTGTAATCTCCCGGAGCATTTATGCTTACAGGGCGTGCGTTTGAAATTGCTATTTCATTTCCACCTTCGGTGCGTATCCATCGGTATCTGTCGAAGCCATCGGGTGCAATTATTGCTAACTCAGGGTTTTCCGTACAGATAATATAAGAGGGCTCCAGAGCAACTTCAGGAAGCGGATTCACCAGTAATGTGAGCTCCTCGACCGTGCGGCATTGGTTGCCATCTTCAATACGGATAAAAACAGAGGTCGCCTCGGAAACGAGTACTTCGGGAAGCGGGTTTTGCTCTAAGCCGGCATCCTCTACCGAAGCATAGAATGCAATGTTTGTTCCTGGATAGTAGGTGGTTCCGAACCCTGCCAAATCGAATGCTCCGTCCAAAGCAAGGTCTTCAGAAGTTTGATCGCATACGGCTAACGGGCCCTGCGCGTTCAACACGATTATGGTCGGGATTATCTGCAAGGTCATTTCACCCAGAATAGTACAGATGTCTGTAGTTATAATATAATAAAGCGTTTGAGAAAACGGAGTGGCGTTTCGATAGTCAAACGGATCTAGAATCGGGTCGTTAGCGCTTCTTTGTGCCTCACTTTCAAAAAAATCGTATTGAAAAGCTGTGGTATTACTGACATCTGCAAAAAACTGATCTAGATTTACCCTGGTAATACCATCGGCTGAATTGGTCAAATCTATATCACATTGTACAAGTTCGGCAGGAACGGTAATGGGGCTTGGGATAACTTCGAGTTCGATCGCCAAGGTGCTAAAGCAAGCAGTGTCGTTATTCGATTCGATTCGTGCATAAACTTGCGTAGTTGCTGTATTATAGGTGGCCATATCGATCGAACCGGTGCTATTGTCGGCATCTAATTGTGTCGGGTGAATACTAACGGTATAGTTGGTCGGGTTTCGTATTTCATTTTGTACATCTGCGAGAATTTGGCTTATCTGAAATGTTTCGATGCCGTCTCCATTTGGATCGCAGGCTAGGTATTCAAGTACTGCCATTACGGGTTCGTCGATAATAATCTGTTGCTCTAGTACCTCGAAACAGCTATTGCCGCCAGTAACCTTAAGGTAAATAGTGGCAGAGTCAAGGATAAGATAATTGGTAGGGTCTACAAGTGGGTTGGCCCCATCGAATGCGTCTGCCCGACTTTCAAAGTATTCGAAGGTGATAGTTGGATCAGTTGCAACTTGATTTTCGTTCTGGGTCAGATCCAAAAAACTGCCCCGATCGGCAAAACAGAGTTCAAAAGCATCGGGCTGCCCAATTATTGGTGGTGGATCTATGAAGTTTGCAGAACCGTTCCAATCCAAACTAAAACCACCGTTGCCCTGCGGTCTATCAATTAACAAATAATAGGTTTCCCCTGCGGTAACAGGTAAAGACGAAACAAAGCTGTTTCCGAGCGAGCCGGGACCTTCGGAATCATCATTCTCGTTATCGCGTAAACCCGTAAGGTTGCTTGTAAGCCCTGCTTGGGATGGGTTGGTGGTTGAACAACGAATAGGGTCATTAAAACTACCACAGTTAAAATTAGGGCCAAATACATAAAAATCATAGTCTACTGAAATATCGGTATTGTCGGGCGTCAGGGTAAAAGAGAGCATTCCCGTAGTATCTACATTCAGTCGTAACCACAAGCTGTTCACTTCTTCGAAAGCGCATGGGTTCGATTCATTGTCGAGTTCCTGAGTGCCAAATCCGGAAGCGTTGGAAGATACCGTACTATTGCCACAAACAACAATCGCATTGGTACAGTCATTTGCGGTCTGGGCACTGCATAGCATACCTAAAAATGGCAGTATTGCCAAGATAATTTTTTTCATTCAAGGGTGATTCTCCCCCACAATATACTGCAAATAGGTTTTTGTTTTTGATTGTACCGAATAAATACATAAAAACAAGGACAAACGGTCTATTGGAAATTAGGTAGACAGCCTAATCTGTTCTTTTGATCATAAAAAGAAAAAATCTATAGATTCGCCACTATAGGTCCCTTCTTTTTAATAAGGCATAAGAGCCATAGATAAAAATGGCCGTCCAAGCCAATACAATCAGTAATTCGTACCAATGTACGGCGTATTCCTTAGTTACCTCTTCACCAATGGTCTGTACGGCAGATTGTATCACCGAGAGGCGGGTAATCGGTTCTTCGATGGTGGTCCAAATAGATCCAAAAGGGAAAAATTGGTAGACACGGTCCGCATACTCCTTTGAATAGTTGGAAGCCATATATACATACGGAATAATCTCTGCCCCGATAAACCAGATGAATAAAAAACCTAGGGCGAATGCTGATCGTTTGATCAACATGCCTGCAAAGAAGCAAAACGAAAAGAAGCCTAGAAGTTTAATAAAATAGGCAAATAAATACTCCAAGTCCGAGAAAATGATGCTTATCTCATCGTATGGCGAGTGCATAAGACCAAGTATCATGGATACCGCAAAAATAAAGACGGTAGAAATCAGGGAAAACGAAACAATCGTTAGAAACTTGGATAGTACAAATTCCTTTTTACTAAGCCCATCGATCAGGTTCTGCTTAATGGTTTTGTTGCTGTATTCATTTGCAATCATCGAAACGATTACAATGGCTAGGAAAAGTTTCAAAAAGGCCGCCATGAAGGTATTAAAGTGCCAGATATAGGGAAAGTTAAAGATACCTATATCGGCTACATTGAATTTCAAAGGCCCGTAGTTGAACTTAATGCTCGATACAAAGGCAATCAATGTCATGAGGGCAAAATAGGAAACGATCAAAAAACGACTTGATCGGTTGTTCCAAAGTTTTATAAATTCTATTTGTAGTAAACGTATCATGTTTCGATCGGGTGCTTAGTTAGTTTGGTTTTTGGTCAGGGTAAGGAATTGTTCCTCGAGACTTTCTTTTCGTTTTACAAGGTGGGAAAGGAAGATACCCTTTTCAAACAAGGTTTTGTTTAGGGCTTCTGCCATCATTTCCTCCTTTAAAAAAGCGGTTACCAATCCGTTTTCTTGTTTGACTTCTCCAAAACTGGTATTGCCATTTAGGTAATCGACCAATTCGGTAGATTGCGCAGTTTTTAGTTCAAAGAAACCATAACTGGCCAGCATACCATCCACGGTGCCCGAATAGAGTTTTTTGCCCTTTCTTAAGATGACCACGTGGCTACATACTTTTTCAACCTCGTCCAATAAATGGGAAGCGAGAAGAATGGTAGTGCCTTTGGCCGCAATTTTTTTGATGATTTCACGTATTTGATGAATTCCCTGGGGGTCCAAACCATTGGTAGGCTCGTCTAAAATGAGGATTTCAGGATCGTTCAGCAATGCAGAGGCAATGGCCAAACGTTGCTTCATACCAAGGGAATAGGTGCGAAATTTACTTTCCTTACGATCTAATAGTCCTACCAGTTCTAACTTTTCTTCAATTTTATCATTGGGCACTTCCTTGATTTTACAAACAAGTTTTAGGTTTTGAACTGCCGACATATAGGGGTAGAAATTGGGCCGCTCGATAATGGCCCCTACTTTTTTTAAGGCATTGTGGGTAGAGGTAACACCATCAAACCAAGAAAAAGTCCCCGATGTGCGATTTACCACATTCAGTACTATTCCCAAAGTGGTCGATTTTCCGCTTCCGTTGGGGCCTAGAATACCATAAACGTTTCCCTTTTCTATATGAAAAGACAGGTCTTTTACCGCTGTAAGAGCCCCGAATTTTTTGGTAAGATTATTTACAGTAAGAATAGTTTCCAAAATGAGTTCGGTTTTAAAAGGTTGCTGCTAACTTGACGAAGAAAGCTTAGATTTGTTACAAATATGGGAAGAATATGTCCGATGAAAAATTGATGTCTAAGAAAAAACCCGCTTACCCGGTGAGTAAGCAGCTAGATGGGTATCTGGATAAGTACAGCCGAAAAATTGAAATTCCCATCTTTTATGAAGATTTACTTCGCTTTTCCGGTTCGGTGGTGGTCTATGATTCCGATGATGTAGATACCCTTTGGGTACGCGTGTATTATTCGGAGTTTGATCGCACTGAGATCGATAAGAGTTTAAAAGAGGTATATTCTATATTACATTCCGATGGGAGCAATAATATTAATCGCTACCTTAATGTAGACGCGGTCGATTATTGTACGTTCGGAAATTCGAAACCCTTTCGCATAAAGGTCAGGAATATCCTGAACGATAATTTCACTTATTTCTACGTTAAAAAAACAGACGCTTCAAGAGTCTATGGTTTGGAGTTGGAACATATGCTCTCTCCTTATAACCTAAACTTTTTGGTCTATAAAGATACCCTGATCGAGGAGCATATCGCAGGTATTCCCGGAGATGTTTTTATAAAGGATTTTTTGCCCAAATGTTCAGAACCCGAAAAAGCGCAGTTGGCCAAGGAGTTTGTAAAGTTCAATGAACGCTGTATGATTCGCTTATTGGGCGATATGCGATCCTACAATTATGTCATCGTTCCCGTTCATGATTTTGATAAGGTGGTGTATCGGATCAGGGCCATTGATTTTGATCAGCAGTGTTTCGAGGGAAAATTAAAGGTATACAGACCGCAATTCTTCAAGGAAAATTACCAAATGGTCGAATTGGTGCGATCCAGATTGCAAAAGTACTCGGTAGATCAGTACAAGGTAGAGGAACGCTCAATAGTTGCCAAGCGCATTCTTAGTTCAGGTGCCCGAATAAAAAGACTAAGAGAAATTTGCAGAGAGGACTCCATTTCACTCGCGGAGAATATCGAAACCCTTAAAGAGCAAATTTATGAACTTACCCTTGATATGAATTTTAAAAAATGTACCAATATGGGGGAGATTCTAGATTTGGGGCTCGATTTTGTGAAACGCAATTATGAAGATGTGAGTATGAAGCAGATCATTGAACGTAGGTTTTAACATAGTAGTACCATACTTAAGAAGTATCCCTTGCTAGAAAAATATACCAGAGAATTTAATTACAACACCAAATTGGCCGTTCCCGTTATTATGGGAATGCTCGGGCATACCTTTGTGGGTTTTGCGGATAATATTATGGTGGGCCAATTAGGAACTGCAGAACTGGCCGCAGTTTCGTTGGGAAATGCTTTTGTTTTTATAGCAATGTCATTGGGAATTGGTTTTTCAACTGCGATTACCCCTTTGGTCGCCGAAGCCGATAGTGCCGTGAACCCCAAAGGTGCAAAAAGCGCACTCAAACATGGGTTGGTACTGTGTACTGGCTTGGGATTTGCCCTATTTGGGACACTTATGCTTTGTAAACCCTTCCTGAAGTATATGCGCCAACCAGAAGAGGTCGTGGCCTTGGCCATCCCCTATTTTGATATTGTGGCATTTTCCCTTATTCCCTTGATTATTTTTCAAGCGTTTAAACAATTCTCTGAAGGGTTGTCACAGACCCGTTACCCCATGTACGCTACCGTTATCGCCAACGTGGTGAACATTATCTTGAACTATTTGCTGATTTTTGGCTCGTTCGGATTTCCAAAGATGGGAATCGTAGGCGCGGCGATCGGTACCTTGATATCCCGTATCATGATGGTGGTTTATATTTGGTTCTTGCTTCGAGGAAAAGAAAAGTTTCGAACGTATGTGACGGGTTTTAATTTTAAGACCATTGAGAACAAGGTGATAAAGAAAATTGTGGGCTTGGGCTTTCCTTCAGCGCTACAAATGTTTTTTGAAGTGGCTATTTTTACCGCCGCCATTCTTTTAAGCGGGGTACTAGGTAAAAACACCCAAGCGGCAAACCAAATCGCCCTGAATCTAAGTAGTATGACCTTTATGTTCGGCATGGGCTTGGGCGTAGCTGCAATGATACGGGTCGGGAATCAAAAAGGACTTCAAAATTTTAAAGAGTTAAGACGTATAGCGCAGTCTATCTTTTTCTTGACCTTTTTGGTCGAAATTGTATTTGCAACGCTCTTCTTAATTTGTAGAAATTGGTTTCCCACGGTATATCTTGATGTGGACGACACCTTGAATATGACCGACAATGCAGAAGTAATTTTCTTGGCTTCGCAGTTGTTGTTTGTGGCGGCCTTCTTTCAAATAAGCGATGGTATCCAAGTGGTGGTTTTAGGAGCCTTAAGAGGCCTGCAAGATGTAAAGATTCCAACTTTGATTACCTTCATCGCCTACTGGTTGATCGGCTTTCCCATAAGTTATTATTTAGGCCTTCATACCGCGTTGAAGAGCACAGGAATTTGGATCGGTCTTTTGGCGGGACTCACAGCCTCCGCGTTTATGTTGTATATTCGATTTAACTATTTGACCAAAAAACTGATTGCCGCAAAGCATTAATATTATAGAGAAACGAACTATGGAGATACCTAAATTTTTATTGGGTGATAATACTGATTTTCCCACGGCTATTTTTATCGTACATACAGAATACCCACGTTTTATTATAAATCTTGAAAATGATGAGGTAGATTGGTTAGAAGATTTTACAACAGAAGATGAAAAAGAGCTGGAGACCGAGGCAGAAAGCTTAATACAGCAGGCGACCAATTTTTATGATAGAGAGGTAGCTCGGTATGAGGAGTAGAAAGAATGTTGGAGCAACTACTACAAAACGATAAGGCACTTTTTCTGCTTCTAAACAACGCAGGATCCCCTACTTGGGACGCTTTTTGGATGCTTATAACCAACAAGGTAGGTTTTATTTCATTGATCGTTTATGCCCTTTTGTTGTTCCTTGGTTTTAAAGCTTTGGGAATTAAAAAATTACTGTTACTTTTAGTACTGGTCGCCCTTACTATTTTGACTACCGATCAATTGGCAAACTTTTTTAAAGATGGTTTTCAACGTTTGAGGCCTTGCTATGACCCCGATGTTAGTGAAGCAATGCGCTTGGTAAAAGGGTATTGTGGGGGGCAATTTGGTTATTTTTCGGCCCATGCCTCTAATACCATGGCGGTAGCGATTTTCTTTATCATTTTGTTGCGTTCAAAGTATCGCTATCTCTGGATTCTTTTAGTGCCGTGGGCATTTTTGGTGGGATATAGTAGGATTTATATTGGAGTACATTTTCCACTAGATGTTGCCACGGGAATAGGAATAGGCACGATTTTTGGGTGGATTTTTGCAAAGTTATATATATTTGCACTGCACAGAATCCCCTATGATATCGAATAAAAGATACTGGTTTTTACTGTTACTTGTAATCTTGGTCTACGTCGTGGGAATGTTCGTTACCCTCTTCGAAAACGATTCTGCCCAATTTGCAACAATGGCAATGCGAATGGTTCAAGAAAATGATTTTCTGAACCTTTTCAAGGGGCCGGAAGAATACCTAGATAAGCCCCATATGCATTATTGGTTGGCGGCACTCTCCTTTAAAATTTTTGGATTGTTCGATTGGGCGTATCGCATCCCCGCAATTTTGTCGACTTTTCTCGCAGGATATAGCTGTTATGGCTTAGGGAAATTGTTATACAATAGGGATACCGGAAAACTGGCGGCCCTCATATTTCTTACCGCCCAAACCATTGTTCTTTCGGTAATCGATGTGCGAACCGATGCTGTGCTTACCGGCTTTGCAATTTTTGCAATTTGGCAATTGGCCACCTATATAGAGTCCAAGAAGCTGCTTCCACTGGTGTTGGGCGCTTTTGGTGCGGGAATTGCATTTTCGACCAAAGGGCAAATAGCCTTATTGGTAGTCGGTTTTCCACTGCTCTGCCATTTGGCCTATACCCGAAAATGGGCCGCATTATTTCATTGGAAAGTGCTAATCGCACTTTTGATTTTTGGAATTACCATTGCCCCAATGCTCTATGCTTATTACAATCAGTTTGATCTACATCCAGAAAAAATCATTCGAGGTAAGGGAGAACGAACGGGAGTCCTATTTATTTTCTGGGAACAAAGCTTTGAACGAATGAGCGGAAAGGGGATGGGCAAGAACAGTAGCGATTACCTGTTTTTTTTCCACACCTTTCTTTGGGTGTTTTTACCGTGGACCGTTGTTGGAATTATGGCCATGGGAAGTAGGATCAAGACCTTTTACAAATTAAGATTCTCTTATCACCCTTCTTATGAGTTTTTAAGCTTAGGGGGTATTGTGCTTATTTTTATAACTATCAGCTTTGCACAATTTAAATTGCCGCATTATTTGAATATTACAATGCCGCTTTTTTCAGTTTTGTCAGCATCATATCTCAGCAGTCTGTATAAGTATCAGAAAGGGAAAACCATTAAATTCATCTTAGGAGTACAGTATTTTGTGCTGAGTATTGTTTTCATTGCAACCGTATTGATCTGTTTTTTCGTTTTTAAATTTAAAAACATTTTTGCTTCAATAGGCTTGTTCGCATCATTCATGTTGATTATATATTTTTGCATGAAAAGAGAGGCCTATTACTTGAGGATAATTACTATTGCGGCCTATGCTTCCCTATTATTAAACGTGGTATTAAATGCCCATTTTTACCCTTCCTTACTTGAATATCAGGCTGGGAGCGAGATGGCACAGGTAGTCGCTGAAAATGATATTCCGGTCGACAAAATCTATAAACTATCCGAACGGCATACTTGGTCGTTGGATTTTTATAACCAACGTCCGGTCATTATTTCTTCCATTGAGGGTATTATGGATAAAAAAAATATTTGGGTATATGCAACGGATATGGAGCTTAGAGAGTTGAACAATATGGGTTTTGACTGGGATAGGCAATTCAGCGAAAATCATTTTAGAATTACCCGCTTACAAAGAAAGTTTTTGGACCCTTCTACTAGAAACAAAGTCATTGAAAAAATGCACCTTGTGCATATCTACTAGTATTAAACAACCGTTTGATTCCGCTTCTTAACGCTACTTGTCATACACTTCGATTGCTGGCTTTTTTATGTGGTAAAGTAGCCCGAACAGTGATACAAAGGCAGTAATAATAAAAAATACGACGCTGATACTTACAGAACTACCTTCATCAAGCCCCAGTAACTCCGCTCCATAGAAAAAAGTGAGTTCTCGACTGCCAATACCACCAATGGTTAATGGTACTACAGCAACGATCGAAGAAATTAGAAAAATGAATAAATACCCAATTGTATAAAGTGATATTGATAGTGCTTTTAATAGAAAAAAAACACTGGCTAATTGCGCTAGTTGCAATAGGGCCGAATACCCTGCCGATTTCCAAAATACGGGCAGTGTATCTTTAAAAAAGGTACGGTTCATCCACCAAAATACAGCTATTGAAAGTACACTTGCACTCCCGATAAGCCATTTGAAACCGATTAGCTGGGTGTTGCTTACAAGGAGGGCCAAAATACAGGCATACAAGAACAATAATAATAGGCCGCTTAAGCGATCCAATAACAAGACCGCAACTACTTTCTTGGTTTTGATGTTGAATTTTTTCTTTATGACATAGCCTTTGTAGGCGTCGCCTCCGATTCCTCCGGGTAGAAAAAGGTTATAGAACATGCCCAATAGGTACAGTTTTAGATTGCTTTTTTGTGTTAATAAAATCTGAAGTTGGTGAAAATAGAGGTTTAGCCGAAATGCTGCCAGTATTTTAGAAACAATAAAGAGCACCAAAGCTACCAAGACATATAAGGGTTGGGTACTTTTAAGAGTGTGGGCTACTGTGCTCAACTCAATTTTGGTAAAGATCAGGTAGATCAAAGCGGCACTGATAGCCAGCTTCAACAGCGTAAAAAGTTGTTTACGCCGCACTGCCACCAACGGTTACTTTTTTAATTCGGTATGGGCGTTTGTTCTGTGATTCGTAGTAGGTGCGTATGAGTAGTTCCATTACGATACCTATGGTGAACAGCTGTATTCCGGCTAATATAAACATAAGTCCGAAAATCAACAAGGGCCTGGTTCCGATATCCTGTCCTAGGTAGAACTTTACGAAAAGCAGGTAAAAGTTGATTAAAACACCAATCAAGATCAACAAGAACCCGAAAATTCCGAAAAGGTGAATAGGGCGTTGAAAATACTTGCGTATAAAGAGTAACAACATCATATCTGCCACTACTTTGAAAACGCGTTCAAGTCCGTATTTTGAGACCCCTGAATGGCGCGCATGATGTTTAACCGGCACTTGTTTAATTTGGGCGCCCTCTAGGTAGGCAAGTAGATTTATGAAACGATGCATCTCTCCATAGAGGTTCAATTCTTTGGCGATGTCCTTGGTAAAGACTTTTAATGCACAACCGTTGTCCTTAATATCCATAGAGGTAACCCTTCGAACCAAAAAATTAGCGATTTTGGAAGGAATCGTTTTTACGAAAGAATCCTTTCGTTTTTGACGAATACCGGTGACAACGTCATAGTCGTCATTCACCGCATGTTGCAGCATCTGTGTAATATCACTGGGGTCGTTTTGAAGGTCCCCATCCATCGTGATGATATACTCCCCGTTGGCATGATCTATTCCCGCTGCCAGTGCGAGACTTTGACCATAGTTCTTTTTAAGTTCTATTAAATGTACCTTGGGATCTTGCATGGCCTTCACCTTTTTACGGGTGGTATCCTTTGAAAAATCATCGATATAAATAATTTCGTAGTTATAGCCTACCAGGCTTTCGTGAATTTTCTCGGTAAGCAAGGCCACATTGTCTTCCTCATTGTACAAGGGTACTACAATCGATAAGAGGTCGCTGGTAACAAGGTTCATGAACACATTTTAATATGGCGGTAAAGTTATGTTTTTTATTTTAGTGAAACTTGGTTCGTTTCGGCTAACTCAACTGGTCGTTTGGCAAGCCTGTGCTACTTCTCTATTAGTGGCCTCTCCATAGTTGTAAGAGTTCTTCTGCGGCCCTAAATGGGGAAGTTTCATTTCGCATTACTTTTTCTGTAACGATCTCGAGCTGCGCTTTTATTTCTTGATGATAAAAGAAGTCGATTTTTAAACGCTCCTCGATGGTCTGTAACAACCAGTATTTATTTTGATTTCTTCGCTTTTGGTCTAGGTATCCTGCATCGATAGCGTCGTTTAAGTAGGTTTCGATTACCTCCCAAACCTCTTTAATACCGGTGTTTTCAATAGCGGAACAAGATCGCACCACTGGCAGCCATCCATTTTCTTTTGGGGGATATAGTTGCAAGGCCCGCTTGAAGTCTACTTCGGCCAATTTTGCCCTTTTAATATTATCACCATCCGCTTTATTGATTACGATAGCATCCGCCATTTCAATAATACCACGTTTAATACCCTGCAGTTCATCGCCGGCCCCTGAAAGTTTTAGAAGGAGAAAAAAATCGACCATTCCATGCACTGCTGTTTCACTCTGTCCGACCCCGACCGTTTCGACCAGGACAACATCATACGCTGCCGCTTCACAAAGAATAATGGTTTCACGTGTCTTTTGGGCGACCCCTCCTAATGATTTGCCAGAAGGGGAAGGGCGTACAAAGGCATTTGGATCTCTACTCAATTCGGTCATCCGGGTTTTATCCCCTAAAATACTACCCCTGTTTTTACTACTGGTAGGGTCTACCGCAAGCACGGCTACTTTTTTGCCAATAGCTATAAGTTGTTTTCCCAAAGTCTCTACAAAGGTACTTTTGCCAACTCCCGGAACTCCGGTAATACCAATGCGAACAGAAGGGCTCTTTTGCGACAAGCAGCGCTCTACTAATTGATGCGCTTTTTGAGCATCGGTAGGCCTTGCACTTTCTATCAGGGTAATGGCTTGTCCCAGTCGTGCCTTGTTGCCCGATTTTATACCATTAAAGAGTTCTTGTTCGGTCGGGACATGTTTTCGCTTGTCCTGTACCTTGGAACTGTTCCTGGCATCGATGTTTTTTCGTTTGGCCAATGTCAGTTATTCAGAGGAACACGTATCTTGGTCGTATCCCATGATAAGACCAATTCTGTTGTTTCATTCCCTTCAAAGGCAATGGTGAATTTTTCGATTACTTGTGCTGTATTTTCACTGGGTACGGTAACCGAAACAGCATCTTCTTCAGGATTGCGGGTCGTCTTTTTTCCACCGCTCAGAATGGTCACGCCCCAATCGGGTACTTCTGTATTAAAGATGACATCCCATTGTGCTGCTCCGGGCTTGGTCCATAACGAATAGGTACCTGCCGGCAATTGTTTTCCTTTAATTTGAATGTTAGAAGCTGTGGTAAAAGTGGTGGGCTCATTGGCGCCGGTGCGCCAATCCACATCATATGGCACGAGTTCACCGAAAACGACCCTTCCTTTTTTTGACGGCCTCGAATAAGAAACACTTAGATCCATATTGTTTTCAGCGTAGGAAACGGTTTCTTCGGGGCTATGTTTCTTGGTTTTTTCTCTCATATAGGGCATGCCTACAAAGTAGCCTAGCAATCCGAGTACCACGAGCGTTACGATCAATCTTTTTAAAAATTTCATGTTTGTTTGTTTCAGTTGCTCTAAGGTACTAAAATTCAAAAATATTGTTAGAAATTATTTGAGACGGAAAGTGGCCGGTTTACAGAAACAGAGAACATTTTTTGTCAACTAGAGGATAGTATTGTCTTACTCCTTAATCCAAATCAAAAATAAACTGAGACCTGTTTTCATAGACTTCTTCCGGTTTTAGAATGCTACTTGGGAATTCTGGGAAATTTGGGGCATCTGGATAGTTTTGCGTTTCAAAACATATTGCTGGAATCTCTGGAGGAGTATATACAACCATCGCAGGTTGATTGGTTATTACTTTCATTCCTATACCTGAGAGGCGCGAGCGGATCGTTGCAGCGATATACATTTTAGTATCGATAACAAAAGGGGTATCCAAGCGTGTTTGTTTCAAAGGGCGTTCATTCCTAAAATCATAATTGGTTTTTTTGACGGATGCAAGTTTACCCGTAGGTAACAATTTTTTGTCAGTTTCGAGGTAATGCGAACAGTTGAGTTGCAGTTCGTAATTGTCAACTGTGGGCGCATCATCCAATCTAAAATACGAGTGATTGGTAAGGTTGACGACCGTGGTACGATCGGTAATTGCCTTATGAATAATATGTAGTTGGTTGTTTTCTAACCGATAGGTGACCGAAACTTTTAGGTTGCCGGGATAGCCTTCTTCCAAATGCTTACTGTTATAGGATAGGCGTACAAATGGCGAATTGCCGTGATCTACTTCTTCAAAGGTCCAATATTTTTTTCCGAAACCTTCTTTTCCGCCATGCAGGTGCACCCCGTTATCTTGGTGTAACAAAAAGGTTTCGCGATCGAGCTCAAAGGCCCCTCCAGAAATACGACCGGCATACCTGCCGATGCACGCACCAAGAAATATTTGATCATCGGTATAATCAGACGGGAAATCATGCCCGATTACGGCATTTATAGTATTTCCGTACTTGTCTTTAATTAATAATTTTTGAATGATAGCACCATAATCGAGTACAATAAGAGTAATAAAAGGAGTGCTAATAGTAACTTGTTTCAAGGCAAATACATTTTATTTGGGTAAAAATAATTGTTTTTTGCAACATCGTATTTTTTTTATCGTCCTTTCGACAACAACTATAACCAAATTCAGGAACCGACCAATGTTTCAAATTGATCTGGTATCGAAATGCAAGCAAAATGACCGTAAGGCACAACTGGCGCTTTACAAGAAATACTGTGATGGTATGTTTTGTGTTGCGATGCGCTTTTTAAAGAATGAAGACGATGCAGAAGACGTTCTGCAAGAATCGTTCATTAAGGCTTTTGAAAAGATACATCAGTTTAAGGGAGAGGTCACCTTCGGAGCTTGGTTAAAGAAAATCGTGGTGAATCGCAGTATCGATTTTTTAAAAGTGCAGAAAGAAAAGTTGATCGCTTTGGATGAAACCTATATGCAAATCGCAGAAGATGACGATTGGAGCGTAGATGAAAAACGAACGATCGATCAGGTGAGCACTGCGATTGAATCATTGCCGGACAAATATAGGTATGTAATTCAATTGTATTTGGTCGAAGGATATGATCATGCCGAGATTTCCGAAATATTGGGAATAACGGGGAGTAACTGTAGAACAAGATTGCTGAGGGGTAAAGGTTACCTAAGGCAATTATTAAAAGACACGTATTATGGCACGGGATCTTAGAGAGATGTTCAAGGAACATCGAGAAAAGGAAGCGAATTTACCTGCAATGAAAAAAGGGCATGAAGACCGGTTTTCAGAGCTGCTAAATCAGCAACTACCCAGAAAAAAGAAGTATTGGCTTCCGAAAATGGCGATTGCCGCAAGTATTGGGATTCTACTTTCAGCGGGGATTTATTTTTTCAATCGTACCCCAGAAATGACCGATACGACCCCGACAGTGGTTGTTACCGAAGATAAAGAAGAAATACCTGCAAATACGCTTTCGTTAGGGAATCTTTCACCAGATCTAAAAAAAGTAGAAGACTATTACGTTACCAATATTAACCTTGTGCTGTCCAAATTAGAAGTCTCTGCTGATAACAAAGGAATGATCGATGGTTTTATGGAGCAGTTGGCGGAACTCGATAGGGAGTATGAAAAATTGAATACCGAGTTGAATACCTTGGGTCCCAATGATCAGACCATCAACGCACTAATAAAGAACCTTCAATTACGCTTACAGTTACTTCAAAAATTAAAGACGGAGTTGAACGAATTAAAAACATCAAAAAATGAACAGCTTGAAACGAGTATTATTTAAATGCCCAATGCTACTACTGTGCGTAATCGGCACAGTAGTTTATGGGCAAAAAGAATCAAAAACGTATAACGAGGTATTTAATACCACCCCCGAAACGGTGCTTGATATCAATACCAGTAATGCCGATATTGAGTTTGAGACCTGGGGGCAGGATCAAATTGAGATTATTGCTACCATTACCTTGGAGGGGGCCACAAAGGAAGAGGCCGCAGCTTATTTTAAAAGAGGGGCTTTTGATATTCAAGGAAATAGCAATAAAGTGCGTATTTCCTCCGGGGCGGAGAAGAGTAGTCTGTTCTTTGGGCATAATATGGCCGGGTTCGATAATTTTCATTTTGACCATGAATCGCTGTTTCCTTCAGGATTAGAGATGGATTCGTTGTTCTTGGCACTACCATCCATAGATTCTCAGAATTTGTTTTTTGACTTTTCGATGATGGACGAAATGCCACCGATGCCGCCGATGCCAAAACAAAATTTCGATTACCAAGCCTTTAAAGAGGATGGAGAGAAGTATTTGAAGGAATGGCAAAAAGAGTTCTCAAAAGGGTTTAACAAGGAGTATGAAAAGAAGTTGGAAGAATGGAGCAAAAAAATTGAGAAGCGTGCAAAGGCGATGGAGAAAAAACAAAAGGAAAGAGAAGCACTTCGCGAAGAACGCGCAGAAAAGTTAGAAAAGGTACGAGCCGAGAGAAATGAAAAAAGGTTAGAGGCCCAGGAAAAATTGGCCGCAGAAAGGGATAAGGCCCGTGAGAAAAGACGAGAGCCCCAAAGCCATAGACGCAGTATTTGGATAAGGGATAATGACAACCATGATGAGTCTAATATTTATTACTTCCCTAGTCAGGGAACCAATAAAAACTATAAGGTTAAAAAAACCTTGAAAATAAAAATGCCCAAAGGGCTCAAAATTCAAATGGATGTGCGGCATGGTGAAGTAACCTTGGCCGAGAATACAAAGAACATCAATGCAAATTTGTCCTACTCGAATTTGCGCGCCTTTACCATCGATGGGGAGGAGACTACGATCGTGGCCTCCTATTCCCCCATTGCGGTACAAAAATGGAATTATGGGCAATTACAGGCCGATTATTCTGACAATGTAGATTTGGAAGAGGTTACAAATTTACGATTGATCGCTACCTCTTCGGATGTGACTATCGACAAAATACTCGATAAGTTATATGTGAAGAGCAAATACGGGCCTTTGAAAATAAATAAGATTGGAAAAAATTTCAGTGATATTGATGTTTCTTTGCAGAATTCGGAACTGGAATGTAAAACACCCGATACTCCTTTCGCTATTTATGTGAACGCTACTTCTTCTAAGTTCGCCTGCCCGGCAGAACTTAATTTGGTGCGCACTAAAAACCACAATACAATTGTTCAAAAAGGATACCATATTTCCAAAAACAAAGGTGGTAGTATCATTATCAACTCCAAATACAGTGATGTTATTTTTGATTGACTATTCTTTTAGTACCAAGGTTCCAAATATATCGGCATTGATCCACGCCTGATTCTTATCTTCACCCGAGATAAACACAGATCCAATAAAATTTTCCCTTTCCGTACTTCCATCATTATCGCAATACGCCAAGGCAAAGCCCATCTTTTTCTTTTTTGCAAGTTGCTCTGGTAGGTTCTGCCCACCCTCGACATATGTATCCGAATATACCTTTAGGGCTATTTCCCATGTAGTAAGCTGTTTATCGGTCGTCAAAGCCGAAACGAGATGCTCGTTATACAAAGTTTCTGATTTATCGGGTGCAATATCTACTACATTTCCGTCGAGGGCAATGTGATAGGCAAAGGCATTGTGGCTGTATTGGTGTAATCCGCCTGAATTATCGCCATCTATAAAAATTTCAAGGCAATCATCGTCCCAGTATAGCTTTAATGGGTCTTTCGTTTTATCGAAACGAATGTCATCGGTTATTTCTACTAGGAGGTAGAGTGCCTTGGCATCCCATGAGAGCTTGTAACGGCCGTTGAAATCTTCGTGAGAATAGGAGCCGCCCATCCAGTTTTGGTCGATCGAATGCCAATCAACTTTTTGCCAAATGCGATCGTTTCCCTGCCCATCAATGGTTGGGGGCTGTTCCGCTTTTTTAACGTCGATAATTTGATGGTCTTTTTTTTTGATGGTTTCAGTGCATGCGAATAGCATTGAAATACAGCATAGTACTGCAGCCTTTCTCATAGGTAAAGTGTCTTTGGGGTTGACAATTCAGTCTTAAAGATAGTAATTTCTTACATTACCTGTTGAATAAAGTACATTGCTATTGACGAAATGTGGTGTTTGAATCGGTGTTATTCCGAGCTGCGTGAACTTTTTTTGTTGCTTAATAGGATTCTATACTTCTGAAAACCAATCACTGCCGCAGTGATTCCGACTGTAAATACGAGTGCTCCAAGTAGCACTGTGGTAGGGGGTAAAGAATGATGGAAATACCTGGTTAAACCGTAACCGGTGATACTTCCATAAAGAATTACAGAATGAAGAATATAGATCGGCAGTGTCTTTCGACCAATAGTGAGAAGTATCTTTTGGTTAAAATAGGACCGGAATCCTATGAAAAAAGAAAACATGAGAAGAACGGCTCCCAAGCGTTCAAAAAGGTAATTGTTGGCGGGATGGTGTTCCGTGAAAGCCATTCCTATAAAATCACCGATATCCGAAATTACTCCAGTAGCCTGGAACACTAATAAATAACCCAGCACCCCTGTTGTTAGAATGGCGTAGGGGTAAAAATGATTTTTTCGATGATTCTGGGCAAATAAGACAGCTAAGAATGCCCCAAAAGTAGCAAATCCTAGCCATGGGAATATGGTAAAGGCAGAACCATAGGCATTGGTAAAGTAATTTGCGATGAATTCGGGTAAATAGGTGAAGTTCCAATTTTCATAGGAATCTTTGTACAGAAACAAAACCAGCGTTATAGAACATAGCACAGCTTGAAACACCCATATGGTAAGCCGGTAACATAGAATATATAGTAGTATGAGTATTATTATAGAGATGCCCAAGCATTGTAGCACATGTACAATGTTATAGGAAGGGTGAAGGGTTCCCTGAAACAACAAAATAAAGCGTATTTGCAAAAAATACCCGATGGCCATAAGCTGTAATCCACGGATAATCCCCTTTTTAACACGAGGGTTTTTAATGCCTTCACTGCTATTACGCACTAAAAGAAAGGTGAAAATGAACCCGCTTACGGCAAAGAACACCGGCGCGGTAATACCTCGAAAATAACTCCAAACTGCAAAAAGGAGCGTTTCTTGATCCCGATAGGAATCTGACAATAGTGCCGCTACAAAATGTCCTTGCAGCATCATTAAAATAGCCCATGCACGCAACGCATCGATAAAATGAAGGCGACCGGTTACCAATGCCTTTTTTGAACTGAGAGCGACTAATCTATTCATGTAGGCTTTCTAAAAACAGCCTTGCTTCTCTATTAGCGGCATCAATTGTTATTGCCTTTTCCAAGCTGACTTTGGCATTTTTCATATCATTGTTCGCACTTAGCCCTTTTCCCAAAAGGTAATGGGTATAAGAAGCCTCAGGATATTTCTGCAAGATACGTTTTGCTAAGGTGATTCCTTCCTCTATTCTGTTAAGTTGCAGAAGTAAGGTAATAGCGTTGTTCCAATCTTTGACCGAAAAAGTATCTTCCTGAAGATACGCTTTTAATTTTGGGTGCTCCCTTAGACAATAAAAGGTAGGCAGCATCCTCGCTCGTTTCGGGTTCTCCGTGATTGCATTTAGCAATATGGAAACTGCTTTATCGTCGTTGCCCATCAAGGTATGCGCCAGGGCCAGCTTACTAGACATTCCGTTCCACCCTTTAGTAAGGGTTTCCGCTTCTACCAACAAACTTTCTGCACGTTTACGGTTGTTCATACGAAGTGCGAGCAGGGTTTGGTTGGTGCGAATCCTACCATAGTGGTAATTCAAAAGCCTTTGCAAATCCTTAAAAGGGGTCTTGGAGTCATCTACGCGCAGATCAAGCTGGTTGAACCACTCATGATTGCTGCCTTTTACGGCCAATGCCGCCGATTGTTTTCCGCCGAGCTGCCCGCCGGCTTTTTGCCCGGCAAGCAGGCTTTTTAGCAAACGCTCCGGGAGGGTACCACTAGCATTTTCGAAACTAGTGGCCATTTGTTGCAATACGCTATCTGCCAATTGATTGCCCATTACGACGTAGTTTTTACCAAACCGATGTGCTGCTTGGCCGTTCCAGTATTTTAAGGATTCTCCCGTGAAGGCGTAGGTAGTACCCCTGGCATCAATGCCCGCGACTTGCCGAAAGTGCGCTTCCGAGTCCTTTTTTCGTATATGTTCAAGGGCTTCTTTGATGGGGGTCCCGTCCTTTAATTGTTGCAAGCCATCCAAGCCATAGGCAGGTGCTGTTTCCGCGATTACGGAAAAGGCGCCCACCCCTGGTTCAATGTAAATGGTTGAACTGCCTACATAGATATTGTCGGTGGCAACGGCAATTCCCCATTCCTGTTCGTTCGGGTCATAGGCGACAATCGAAAAGGTGGCATTGATATTCGTGCCATGCAGCAGGCTGGGCAGGTTTTGCGAATATGCCTTGGCGCAAAAACAAATTAACGAAAGAAGTAACCAATTTTTAAAGTTCATATGTAGCGGGTAAAAGATTCCGATTAATGAGTGCAAATGAACGGAACACCCAGGCGCCAGTCGTGCCAGTTTATAAGATGACACCTAAATACTAGGGGTCGAGGAGTTGTTCCCGGTACTCTTTGGGAGTTTTGCCGGTCACTTTTTTAAAGGCGCGGTTAAAGGTTGTTTTTGAATTAAAGCCACTGTCATAGGCCATTCCCAAAACGGTAATATTGGCATACTGGGGGTCGTTTAGTTTTTCGATAACGGCCTTAATGCGGTATTCGTTTACAAAATCGGAAAAACGTTGATTCAGGGCGTCATTGATGGTCTGCGATAGCGCATGTGGGTTGATGGCCAATTCCGTTGCGAGCGATTGCAATGTCAAATCGGAGTTTAAATAATAACGCCCTTGGATCATTTGCTCTTGTAGGGACTTGCCTTGTTGCAAAAGGGTGTCCGATTTGCTTTTTGGCAAAGTAGTTCTTTTGCGGCTTTTTTCGACCCAAACGATTTCCACTTGTAAGAACAGTCGAATGCACATCCATACGGTATAGAACCAAATGACCAAGTAGAGCGGATAAAAGTCATAGTCGCTCATATAGTAGTTGAAACCAATTTGATCGATCAGTACGTAGGGGAGCCAAAGGGCCCATAAACTGGCAAAAATCAAAATAGCCCGGCTGGTTGACCGTAGTGCTGTATGGTTCGCGGGCGGTTCGGCCGAATGCTTCTTTGATGCGAACGACCTTAATCGTTTTACGGAAAGATAGGCATAGGTGCAAATGGAGAGGACCGCTATCAAATGAATCAGGAAGCGTGCGCTAAACAGCGTATAGGTCTGATAGTTTTCCAAGCTTCCTTTTTCGTGTGACCCGAAAAAAAAGAGCCATTCGATCAACAATGGGAAAAAGTGTAAAAGAGAACGCCATTCGAACGGGTTTTCTTGAGCCGTCCTATATGCGGTATAAAAATAAATACAGGGGCCTATGGTCAATAAATTTGAAAAGGGAATCCAATACAGGAAGGGATAGGAATCCCAAGTGCCCCAACTATTGACGACCACCAAACACTGCCACAGGGCGATGATAAGCACTATACAACCTACAAAACGATTGGCATTCCGATGTTTTCTTTTGGTAAGAATCAAGAGCACCCCAAAAGTACTACCGATGATCAAGGAAACGACCATGAGATAAGCGGCAATTTGAATGAGCAGGGTATTCAAGCGTTTCGAGTGTTGAAGAAAACAATGCCTAAGATAAAGAAACTTAAGTGGTTACCAACTCAAAATCAGTATTTCTCTACGGTGCCAGAGAGCGATTTCGCTTTATCGATCTTTGGTGCTCCCTGGTAGTAAACGGCCGCACCCGTATTGGAGTCGGCCTCTAATAGGTCCGAAACGTGTATCCATACCCTTCCCCCGTACTGGGCCTCTACTTGGCAATGGTCTACCGTGAGTTTTTTTGCATCGATGCTACTTCCCGAGGTTGCCGTCGCCTTCGTCTTTTTTGCCGTTCCTGCAAGTAACAGCCGCGCCCCTTCTTTCCCGGTCACCGTCAAATCTTGCACAGAAAACCGGGCTTTTAATATAGACCCCGTGCTGGCACGTATTGCTACGCTGTCTGCCGTTATAATGCCCGTTGTTTGTACGATGGCGCCTTTGGATACCCGTATGTCGGAAATTTTCGGTAGGGAAACATACACTTTTTTTGTGGCCCTGCCGATGTTTTTATGGGTATGTATAAAAAGTGTTCCATCGTCCGTATCGGTTCCAATATGGGCCATGATGTTCGCGTCTGCCTCCACGGTGATGGTGGCAGTGGCCGCTTGGGTAACAAATACGGTCAAATCTTCTGAGGCGTCAATGGTATGCACCTCCTCGGCGATGCTACGGTTTTCCTTGCGGACCTCTCCATTGCCCTTGGTACCGCCCTTTTGATCTATATCGTAGGCACAGGAATGGATACCGAATAAACCCATCAAATATAAGGGGTACAAGTATCGCCGGATTTCGCTCTTACAAATAAGCCGCACTATAGAATGTCTTTCCACTTGACGATCTGATCCGTATACATGGCGTCTAGCCCCATCTGCACGCAAATAGCGGCTTTTGCTCCGGTGATGATGTTGGAAATAGGTTCCGTATTATTTACAATACTATCCCTAAAATCTATTAGGGCCTGTTTGCTAGGGTCCGCATGGCCTACTTCAATAGGTATGCCTTTTCCCTGTTCCCATTGCACGGTCGCACCAGCAACGCCATCTACGGTTCCCTTTTCTTTTTTGTAACTGCCTTCCGGAAAGAACCAGGCCTTGTTGTAATCGAGCAATAGGGTGCCCTTGTCACCCATGACCTTAATTTGATAATCGTTCATCGCGTTACTGGTCAAACAGGTGAATTTGGCCTTTACCCCATTCGGATAACTATAAATGAGGTGCACATTGTCATAGGTTTCACGGCCGTCTTTCCAATAGTCGATACCGCCTACGCCTAGTACTTTTTCGGGAACAGAATCCGTAACCCAGTTGACGAAATCGATTTGATGGGAGCAAAGCTCTGCCACCAATCCGCCTGAGAATTCCTTGTACATACGCCAATTGATAAGCCGCTCCAATTCAGGTTCAGAAACGGGTCTTCGCCAATCACCATTGCGATTCCATTGGCATTCAAAAGCAATAATTTTACCCACTTTTCCGTTTTTAATAAGATCTACTATATGGGTATACAAACGAGAGCTATGGTATTGGTGTCCCGTTTGAAATTGTTGTTTGCTATTAGTTGCTTTGGTCACTAAGTTTTCAATACCCGCAAAACCCTTGGCCATGGTCTTTTCGCAATACACATGTTTTCCTGAATCGAGCGCATCTATGGCAATTTTGGAATGCGTGTTCAAAGGAGTAGCAATCAAAATGGCATCTAACTCCGGGTTTTCCAAGAGCTTCCGGTAGTCTTTATACCCTTGGGCTTTTTTGTCGGATACCAGGTTCAGTGCTTTGTCCAAGCGAGATGGAATAATATCGCAACAGGCGGCAACCTCGAGTTGTTCAATCTGATTGATAAAGGGAATAAGTCCCCCACCACGATCACCGGTTCCAATAACTCCCATGCGCACTGTCTCGTTCGGACGCCCGGTAAAAACCTTGCCAAGGGCTAGGCTTGAGGTCCCTATTGCGGCGGTGGCCATGCTACTTTTTAGTACAAACGCTCTTCGTTTCATATTCTGGTCATTGTTTGTTAGCTGCTTCGTGCTAGGTTATACTTTTGGTTCCCATCCTTCTGCATACTCTCTTTTCCAGCTTTTCATGGCCTTTTCATTGTTGAGCACCTTTCCGGTAGCCGTATCTATTTTTAAAGTTTCGCCTGCATCTTGTGCCATGTTTCCATAATGGCAGAGCATGGTCGAAATACTGGCATCTTTTATTTCAGCATTCAAGGAAATATCTTTTCGAATGGCATCAAAGAAATTGGCTACGTGGTTTACATCTAATTGCCCCTCTCCACGCGTATTGGTGGTGGCGCTGGCCCCTCTTTCAAATTCGAATTTGATGGGGTTGCCCTGAAGATCATAGAGCTTGTAAAAATTTCGGTCTAGTTGAATAGATCCCTTGCTACCGTAAATGGTAACCCCACGTCCGGGACGCTCTGGTTTTAGGACACCTCGGCTATGTCCTGTCCAGGTGATAAACTTATCGTTCTTGAATTTATAGGTTACCTGTTGATTGTCTACGAATTGCCAATCATCTTCATAGGTATACTTGCCGCCAAAAGAGGTAACGCTTTCTGGCAAATCAACTCCTAAGGCCCAGCGGCAAATATCAATTTCGTGCGTACCGTTGTTATGTACTTCACCGGTTCCCCAAGTGCGGAACCAATGCCAATTATAGGGGTGAATATTATCACGATACGATTCCCGCGGTGCCGGCCCTTGCCATAGTTCCCAATCTAGGGTTTTTGGTACATCAATAACATTCCCTTTTCCAATAGAACCACGATTATTCGAATAATAGGCTTCCCCTTTAAAAACGTCGCCTATGATGCCCTCTCTGATGTCTTTAATGGCCATAATAGAGGTTGTGGCGGAACGCTGTTGATTCCCCATCTGCACTTTCATACCGTATTTTTTTTGCGCCTCGGTAAGCAATATATTTTCGTACGCATTGTGGCTACAAGGCTTTTCCACATACACGTGCTTGCCGGCCTGCATTGCCATAATCGCCATAGGAGCGTGCCAATGTTCGGGAGTTGCAATGAACATCGCATCCACATCCTTATCTTCCAAAACTTTCCGAAAGTCTTTTTCTACCTTGGGTACATAGCCGATGTTTGCTTGGCACCATTTATTATGTGCTTCGATGATCGTATCATCGACATCGCAATTGTAAAGAATTTTAGCGTTGGGATCCTTGTGAATGGCCAAAACATGTGCCTTTGCCCGACTACGCACGCCGATGACCGCACAGTTAATATGGTCATTGGCGCCTAAGATGTTCGCCATGCCCGTTTGTGGGAATACGAGTCCGCCAAGGGTCATAGCCGCCGTTCCCGAGGCTGTTTTTTTGATAAAATTGCGTCTTGTTGTCATGGCTGGTCTTTTTGTATGGGTTTAATTTTAACATTCCGGAAAGATACTTTGTCGCCGTGGTCTTGTAGTAAAATATGACCGGCATCGCCTTCCCCGAAATTGGTCCATTTGGCGTACTTGCTTTCAGAAACCAAGGTTTTGTAGGCATCGCTTTTGCGTTCATATTCCAATACTTTGGTACCATTGAGCCAATGCTCCGTATGGCCTTGGTTCGAAATAATATGGGCGGTATTCCATTCGCCAATAGCGTTCATGTGTTTGTTGGGGTCGGCCTTGATAAGATCGTACAAGGAGGCTACGGTGCGGCTTCCTTCATGGTTTCCCAGTTTGGCATCTGGATGGCGCACATCGTCGAGAATCTGATATTCCAAACCGATGGAGGATCCGGGACCTTTGTTCAAATCAGTATCTACGTAATATTTGATACCACTGTTGGCGCCTTCCGTAATTTTGAAATCTAGTTTTAGCTCAAAATCCCCATATACCTCCTTGGTTACAATATCGCCGCCGGCGGCAGATTCTTCCCCATCCGATGGAAGCACTGTTAAAACGCCATTCTCAATTTCCCAGCCGCTTTCTGGAAATTCATCGAGGCGGGCGCCACGCCAACCGTGGGTACTTTTTCCGTCCCACAAAAGTTGCCAGCCGTCTTTGGTCTCGCCATGGGTCAGTTCGTTTTTTGTTCGAATGGGGGAAAGGGGAGAACTGGTCGTGTATTTTGAGAGGCTGTCCGTTAGGATCCGAATATTTTTCCAGACAATTTCGGTGCCTGCTTGCTGGTCCTTGCCAATACTGTGTACTTGCAGACCAATAAAGCCTTCGGCCGTGCGATCATCGATGAGGTAGGAGGCAGGTACGCCATTGATCCAGGTTTTTAAGGTATCGGCAATCGCCTCGATCCGGTAGGTATTCCAATCGTTTTGTTTAAAGGCCTTTTGGGCTTCCGGATTATTTTCCAGGGTATTCAACCACCCCCTGCGAGCTTCGTCATAGATGCCTGCGCTCCACGCGCGTTCCGACGGATCTATTTCTACCTGATACCCGTGTACTCTCCCATCCATATAATAGGGGAAACTATTACTACGGATTTGTACGCCAGAGTTCATGGTAGAGTCTACCCAATACTCGAATTCAAGAATAAAATCCCCGTATATTTTTTCAGAAGTCATAAAGGAATTTGGCGTGTCATGCACCGTGGTGCCGACTAGGGTGCCATTTCTCACTTCATAGTTTGCTTTCCCTCCTTTTTGCACCCATCCATTCAATGTTTTGCCATCAAATAAAGAAGCCCATGGGGTTTCATCTTTGGGAACTTCGGCACAACCTACAATAAGTACGGTCGTAAGCACGCTGCAAAGGAGCGTAGAAAAAGTAGCTTTTTTCATTTTTTGATGATGTTCGTTTAGCTACTAAATATAGGCCGTAATATTCACAAATAAAAAAGCGACCTGTCTAGGTCGCTTTTAAATTATTAAATGGGAGCATTTTAATATTAATGTGCTGATTCTTTTAAGTATTCAGGGAAATTTTTCTTGAAACGATTCAGTCTAGGGATCGAAACATTCGTGATATACGAATTGTTCGGGTGTTTCTTCTCATAATCTTGGTGATAGTCTTCTGCATCATAGAACTTGGTGAAGGCCGTCACCTCGGTTGTAATGGTTGCACCGTCGTAAACGTTTTGGTCGTTCAAAGCGCCAATATAGGCATCAATAATTTTCTTTTCTTCTTCGTTTTTGTAAAATGCCACCGAACGGTACTGAGGCCCCCTATCGGGTCCTTGTCGGTTAAGGCTCGTGGGATCGTGCGAACCGAAAAATACCTGTACCAAGGCGGTAAAGGAAATGACCTTTGGGTCGTAATAGACTTTCACGGCTTCGGCATGACTGGTAAGACCGCGCCCTACTTGATCATAGGTCGGGTTGTCTTCGGTACCCCCGGCATAGCCAGAGACGGCCTCTTTAACTCCTTTGACGCTTTCGAAAACAGCTTCGACACACCAGAAACAGCCACTGGCGAAATAAGCGGTTTCATATTCACTCAAATCTTGAGGCGACATCTTTTCCGTTTCCATTACGGCGACGGGGGCTGTATCGGCCATGGTGGCCTTTCTATTTTCTTTCTCGTGTGATTGGCAACTGGTCGTAAACAGGACGACGGTTGCAAGCAAGATGGTTTTAAATGTGTGCATGTGTTTTCTTTTTCAACTTTGTGGTACAATTTACAAACTACTTACAGGCGAGAGGGTTAAAAAGTGTTAAAGGAGCTTGAGACCGCTATGCAGATAGCTATAAGATAATAGACTTAAGAACGCTTTGCCGAAGGACAATCTTCAATGGACAATAAGCAATGAACAATGAAAAAGTAAACAGTAGTCAGTACAAAGTGATCAGTAGTTGAATTCAGGTTAAGTTTGCCTTTCCCATCAGTTTACATCCCTGCACTCATAACTCCTAACTTGTTTTGAACTTGAACTTGACTCTTGCGCTCGAACTTGTTTTGTATTTGAATTCGATGTTAGCATCATCTATCATATAACAATAAACAATAAACAATAAAAAAGTAAACAGTAGTCAGTACAAACATATGTTAGAGACACGCACTAGTGGGTTGTTGTAAGCACTATCTCATAAAGTGTGTAAGTAGTAAAAATAGCGAGGGGCATGCCCCTCGCTATTTTTTTTAACTTTAAACTATTTACATCTTATGAAGAAAGAAGAATTATTTACAGACGAGTTTTTAAAGCAGTTCAAAACTGGTGATGAACTTAGCAGCTTTTTAAAACAGCTTCAAAAGCGCGGTATCGAAATGATGCTCGAAGGAGAGCTTGACGCGCATTTGGATTATGACAAACATCAAAAAGCCAAACAAGACAATACCCGTAATGGGTATTCGAAAAAGAAGGTCCGTACTTCCTTTGGAGAGTCGGAGATTACGGTTCCAAGAGATCGTGATGCATCGTTCAACCCTATGATCGTGCCAAAGCGAGGCAATATGGTCGATGGTATCGAAAACGTAATCATATCACTTTACGCCAAGGGCATGAGCAATGCCGATATAGAAGAACAAATACGAGAGGTTTATAACTTTGATGTCTCCACATCCACCATATCAAGGATAACGGACAAGATAGCGGGTGATATCGTAGCCTGGCAGAATAGACCCTTAGAACCTATCTATCTCATCGTTTGGATGGACGGCATCGTATTCAAGGTACGTGAGAACTCAAAAGTCATCAACAAGACCGTTTACATCGCCGTAGGACTGCGAAGAGACGGAAAGAAGGAAGTCCTCGGCCTGTGGTTGGGCAAGAACGAATCCGCCGCTTTTTGGATGAGCGTGCTCACCGATATGCGTGCCAGGGGTACAGAGGATATACTGATTACCGCTACCGATAATCTGAACGGATTTACACAGACCATCAAAAATGTATTCCCTGAATCCAAGACCCAGATATGTGTAGTGCACCAGATCAGGAACGCTTGTAGATATGTGGTATGGAAAGACAAAAAAGCCTTCACGACCGATATGAAACTTATCTACAATGCACCTACACAAGCTGCCGCAAAGGCCGCTTTAAAAGACTTTGCGGATAAATGGGACGGTAAGTACTCATATGCCATCAAAAGCTGGAGGGACAATTGGGAGGAACTTACCGTATTCTTCGAATTTCCAATCGAAATACGCAAAATCATCTATACCACTAATCTAATCGAGAATCTAAACGGAAAAATCAGAAAGTACACCAAAAACAAGTTATCCTTCCCAACTGACGATGCTGTGATGAAATCAGTATATTTGGCTACAAGAGAGGCTACCAAAAAATGGTCCATGCCAGTTCGTCACTGGGGAATAATATTAAATCAGTTCCTAACAATCTATGAAAAAAGGGTCAGACTTTAAATAAAAGTCTAACCCTCGTTATTTTTAACTTACACAGTTAATGGGATAGTGTCTTTTTTCTCAACACATTCAAATAATTTTTTGGATTTGACATTGAATCATTAGTACTGTTGCGTTAAGAAATGTTCAATCGTTTAAATATATAGTAAATACGGTATCTACCGGACGTTCCTTGATTTTTTGATTTGAATTGACGACTAGCTTTGGCAAAAGCCAAAGTTATGAATACGGGTAAATATGTGTTTGCGCAAGTACTCGCACTTGTCAACCGTTACGAGTTCCAAAAGTGTGTCGACCGCTACAAGGGCGACTACAGAACTCGCGAACTTAACTGCTGGAGCCAGTTCGCACACATGTTCTACGGTCAGTTGACCGGAAGGAACGGACTACGGGACATCTGCCTTTGCCTGGGCGCGCACGAAAACAGGCTGTACCATTCCGGCATCAAGCGGAGCGTGGACCATTCCACCCTGGCCCGTGCCAACGAGAGCAGGGACTGGCGCATATACGCGGACTTCGGGTCCTACCTGATAGGCCTTGTAAAACCCTTGTACACCGACAACCACGAATCGCTGTCGGGCATCGACAGGGACGTTTTCGTGCTGGATTCCACCACTATCTCTGTCAGCTATATACTCATGAACTGGGCACATGGCAAATATTCGAGGGGCGCGGTAAAGATGCACGCACTTTTGAACCTGCGCGGCAATATACCGACGTTTATATATGTTACCGACGGGAAATACCACGATGTGAACGCCTTGGACGAGATAACGGTAATGGCCGGTGCGGTCTATGTCATGGACAAGGCCTACATCGATTTTTCCCGTCTGTACGAACTGGAGGCCGCCGAGGCGTTTTTTGTCGTCCGTGCAAAGGACAACCTGAAGTTCAGGGCCGTCGAATCCAGGAAGGTCGACAAGTCGACCGGCCTACGGTGCGACCAGTCGATAAGGCTGACGGTGGCCAAGAGCCGCAAGAACTACCCCGATAGGTTGAGGCGCATAAAATACTATGACGCCGAGAAGGATATCAGGCTCGTGTTCCTGACCAATGACTTTGAATTGGACGCAATGGAGATTGCGACCGTTTATAAAAGCCGTTGGCAGATAGAGGTATTCTTCAAATGGATCAAGCAGAACTTGCAGATCAAGACGCTTTGGGGACATTCCAAGAACGCCGTGAAGACACAGTTATGGATAGCGATAAGCACTTACCTTATCGTGGCGTACCTCAAGCAGCACATTAAATGTCCGTATTCCGTTTACGAAATGACCCAGGTTCTGGGTACATCGACATTTACCAAAACGCCTGTAAACGAGCTATTTACCAAAAAGTCAATCAATCAAAATTTCAAAGAACAGCTTAACTTGTTTAATGTCAAAGAATTATAGACGCAACAGTACTATTTTTAGAAAAAAAGTTTTTTTCAAAATTACTCGCACTATATACATTCCGATTCCCATCCATTTCAATTCTTGAGATGACACCAAAAGGCAAATCATTAACATTTGTTCCTAGTATATTTTCAAGGCCACCATTTAACATTATTCCCATAAAAATCATAGCCCCTTACGGGTGGTATTTCAAGTCTTATTAAATTGTATTTACCTCTTTGAAAAGACAAAACTATTTTTTCATGTTTAATTTGATTTCCACTATCTCCAAGCACTTCTCGTAAACTGAGGTAATTGGATTGATTTTCAATTGTAACTTTCCTTCGCTTACTTTTATCCTTCCAATCTCCATATTTCTCCAATTGCTTCCCCATGGCTCTTACCAAACTAGCCATATAAACATGATAATTATAATTCAAGTCAGAGTATTCGGTTCATCCTAAAATTGCATTACTCTAAAATTCAGTTGTACCTCATAAACCACGGCACCATCAATGGATGATTTAGAAACATTGTAAACGAATAATGATACTTCTCTATCCTTAACCTTATCCAAACTAGTTTCTAAATCATTCCAAGAGATACTATTTAAATTTTCATAATCTTCAATCCTAGGTTGTGGCATTTTTCTATATTCAAGCTCAACAGTATCTTTGGGATACTTCTCCGGGGTCTTAAATCCCCTACCTTCAATAAAAGTATTAGAAAGTCTGAACATTTCTGCTTTTCCATAAATTGATTCCAAATCTTGATAAAAAATTAATATATCAGATACGTTCAATCGTAGAAGAACATCGTGAATCTTGCCATCCTGAACGTTGAAAGCTACGCCCTTAACAGGTTTACCATAGAAACTTGCCTGAGAGTTTAAGGCCTCATGGTATTTGTTAAACCTATAGCCGATATTAAAATCGGCACAATTCATTGGCGTAACATCCACAAAATCAAAGTCATTATAGTTATTAAAACTCTGACCAACCGTATATTGGTCTAGTTTCATGGGGTTGTAAGCCATAAAAAATAGGATTAATAAAATTTTATAAAAATTAATCACCAAAATAAAAATTTAATCACAAGTAAAATTACCTCCACCACCTATACCAGCTTCTTGATATGGTGTTACTATACCAGTGAAACCAGCCGGTGGCACTAAATCTACTCTACCACCAAGCAATTTAAACTCATCTTTGATGAATTCCAATAGTTTTTGCCTAAAAACAGGATTTACAGGAGGAGATGGTATATTTCTATATGTCCGTCTATACCAAACTCCCCAAACTTCAAAAGCACTCCAAAGGGCAGCTGCCGAAAGTTCTGCTGCTTTTAGATTACTATAATAGCCAGGCAGTTGAAAATAAAGGGGCTGAGCGTAACTTGCAACTATACCATTAGGCTTAGAATCAAGTTTGATGGCAACATCCCAGACACCTGATACAGCAGCAGTTATCCAACCATTATTATCAACAACCGTTGTATATTCAAAACTCTCACAACTTGGATAAATTGATGTATCGTATAGCGATTCATTAATGAATGCCAAAGAGTGTTTTTTTGCCTCTTCTTCATTATTATTATTGGTATACAGGTATTCCAATATAAAATTTGAAAGTGCTGGTTGATTTTCTAACTCCTCAATGATCTCAGTTTCTTCATTTGAAATGTCTAATATCTCTTTCAAACGTTGAATTACTATTCGTTCTTTTATTTCGGTTAGATGATTCTCAAGAACCTCATTCCTCATATCCTCAACTGCCTCCTCCATATCGAGGCAATCTTCCATATCTCCTTGGTCTCCGCTTCTGTTGGCGTTTAGCTTACAAGCACTGATTCTGCTATCCCAATCAGCAATATCAAATACACTGGCCTCAAAATCGATTTCAGGTGCTTTCTTTTTACCTTCACTTAATAAAGTGCTTCCATCCCAAAATTGTTGAATGACATAATCGGATATTGGAACTTGCAATACTCCGCTACCTCTAAGATTATATTGTACTAAATAAGCGGTCATTAGGAATACCCTATCCTGCGGAGTATCCATATTATTGTTGTAATACCCGAGATGATTGTTAACAATCGTATTGAGAAAAGAATTATCGTTCAAGATATTATATATACCTCTTGACCATGCTAGATTTTGAGCAGATTCAAACTCCAAATCCCCAAAGTCGCCCAAGGCCGAATTATAAAGTTGGTTTAATTGGGCATCACTGGTTACATTTTTTAATAAGGTTCCTTGTACTCGTTGATTACCAATTTGGTCGCAAAGACTATGGCTATGTGGGCCACACCAATTTCGATAGGTCTTCCATTCTTGGGAATAATATACTTCTTTGGTATGTACTACTTGAGTTTCATCTAATTGCCGTGACTTGGTCGAAAACCCCCTAGCGATTCTTCCTGCTTTTCCGTTAATGCTCAATCCGCCAAAGTTTTGTTCGAATTTTTTATAAAAATCTTTTTGGGCCGCAGCGAACGAATTATGATTGGTACCAAGTTGTCGATTAATTTCCTTTCGAAAAGTTTCTTGCTGTTGTCCTAGCCATCTATTTACCTTAACTCTCTCGGCATTAATAATAGCACTTTGCATTAAAAGCAGTACGCTCATATCGGTAAAGTATATTTCAAAATCGAAAGGTTTATCTTCGGTTCCACCACCACCTCCATCGTTCCCATCACAATCGTCAATGCGAATAAACCTTGTTTGATACCCGTCCAATTTCAAAATCTGAACGTCATTATCACTGACGCCGAATTTATTACAGGGCGGGTCAACGATTGAAAATTGTGCATGTAGGGATGCTGAACCCAAGAAAAGAAACAGCACGATGGTCATAGTTTGTGTAATAATTACTTTCATGTTCTTTTTCTTTAGGATTACTTTTTGATGACGATACGTGAATGTTGGGTGCCGTTTACCTGCATTTGAATCAAGTAGAGACCGCTTTTTAGGTTCCCTAGATTTCCAAAAGTGACCGTTCTATTCCCTTTTTTCTGTTTCTTTTGTTTGCTCTTGATTAATTGTTGTGGTCGGTAATAGTCTGATAGCTGAATTTTGATATCCGCTTCACCGTCCAAGGTATAGTGTATTAACAAGTCTTCTTGAAAGGGGTTAGGGTAGACCTTGATAAAATGGTCGGTTTGCTCTGCAAAGGCATCTTTCATTTCTTTAGAAAGACCCTCTTTGATTTTTTGTAATCGTAAGGTACTTGGGTGTCCAGGTTCGTTCCAATCAAGAATACTCGTTTCTAAATTACCGGAGAGCATTGGGCCACCGGCTACTTCCTTGATGGAGAACTTCAAGGATGTGAACCGATAGTCCAAGAACAACCGTTCGGGGTCGTCAGTGTAGCGCTTACGTAAGGCAATACTTAAGTCGGGAAATACGAGTTCATCACCATGTAGGATGATATCCCCGTTAAAGGTTTCTTCACTCGTGCTAATCTTCCCCTTTAAAATACCTGTACCGTCATCAATGACCTCTACGATAAGCGGTGTTGAACGCATTTGCTTTTCTCCTGACCAGTCCATCAGGTTCCAACTTCCTTTCCATACCCCAGTAATGTTGGTGCTCAGGTCATCATTGGTCAAGGCCGTCTGTTGGTTATCTTCTACAAAACTTTCGGTAATTCCCTTGCTCATTTCGTGCTCCCATTGTGCCAAGAGCACTTCGCTGTTACCGATGTAGTTTTCACGTAGCAGGTCCATTCCTTTTTGTTTGTTTACGGGAACCCCAAAGCCGTGGTAATGGCATTTGGCCAGCCAATGAATAGCCATCGGATAGTCGGTCGTTTTAAACCATTTCACCGCTTTTTTATAATTTTGGGGGATGTTGCCCAAACCCTTCAGGTAGAGATACCCCATACTATAGGCCGCTTTTCTACTTCCCTTTTCGGCCCCGCTCTTAAACCATTTTTTGGCCTTGTTGAAATTCAGGTTGCAACCAATACCATCTTTGTAGAGGATTCCTAAGTCACAGGCCGCATCGGCATGTCCATTTTCGGCAAATACTTTTACTTGTTTGAAAATCCGTTTGCTTTCCTTCTTACTAAGGTTTGTATCTGACATCAGGTCCTTGAGCTGTTCGGAAAGCACCTCATAGGAATTTCCGGGGTCTTGTGCATGTAGGGCCTTTAGGCCAAAACAACTGATAAGGAGTACGAGTACTAGTGTTCTCATAAATAATGGATTAGGGTTTATACTTATTTTATTGTTCGTTTTTTGATCGATGAATGTTGATTGATGAATCGCTAAGATACTTGCGCTCCCTGCATAAAATATGCAGTTTCGGTATTTTTTTAAAGAAATAAGGGTTTTTTAAGTAAGGCTTTTCATAAACAAGGTATACAGTTATTGGCTAGAATATTTTTTGAACCGCTGTTTTGCTACCTATTTTTCAAGATAACTGCCTTGGAACAGTTCGGTCTTTTCAGTGTTGTTTCCGGCAGAAACGGAAATACTGATATTCAATTGAAAGGGTTCTTGATAGTAGTAGGTTTGACTGGTTCGATCGTAGCAAATGCTGGCCTCCAAGCTTTTTAATTGCTCTATGAGCAGATATAACAAGCGTTCGCTGATACCCAATTTTTTGGATAGTTCCCTTGGGTTTCCCGTACAGCCTGTTTTGATGGACAGGTGCAATTGTTGTAACCTTTCTAAACTTTTAATCGTTTTCATTTTACAGTGATTTTATTTTTCGTAATTAGAGGCCTGTTTACAATAGTTTCTTCAGGGTTCTAACTCTAGAATACTTAATTATCGGTAAGTCCGGTTTGGACTATTAACCGAACCTCAGGATTTATACTCCTGATAAGTCGCGCAATATCATCGCTCGAATAGGTTTTTCCTTTTTTTAGATCCGGAATCTGGGAATGAAATAAAACAACTTCGAAGTAGGGCTTCGCTTTTTGAGAGCGTTCTATTTTGTAAAGTGCATTTTTGACGTTATGAGCACAATCTATATTCAAGCGGGGCAATTTGCCCGTTTTGGACGCATCTCTGAGCAATTGCAGATATGTCAGACAGGTAACGGGATGATTGTCGATAATCAAAACATTGTTGGTTTTCATGTAATTGTAGAGAATCAGGATTTAGAAAACGTGGCAACCAAACTTTCTCTGGCAGCGCTGGCTATATCGGAGTGATGGTGCCACCCATTTCGGTCAAATGGTGCCACTTTGAGAGATACTGCAATTATAGTTAAAATTTGTTTTCAATCATTTTTTAAAATACCTTTTCTTAAGCTCTCCCCTTTCAGGTCCAACCT
>CALLVX010000054.1 GCA_938010765.1 uncultured Flavobacteriaceae bacterium
GCACACTTATAGGCTGGGCAAGCCTTTCCAGTCTTCAACCAAATGTATCGTTCAGCGCGGGAAATAGCACCTATTGTGCTGGGGAACCAGGACGACAAGAGCTGGTTGATACCTACGGATGGCAGATAACAGATGGAGGAAAAGAATGCCCCGCCGAAGAATGCACCAATGATCTTGCAAACGAGGATCCAGCCATCATATTACCTTCGGGTACTTTTACGGCTGGGGGGGATTTTGCTCTTGGGACATCCACTGAAACCTTTGGAAGTCCGTGTGCTCTTGCAGTAATCAATGAAGATGCGAACCAACCTTGGGCACGCTACCAAATTGCAATCGACTTGGCCGCACAAGGGATATCATCTGGAGATGAGCTATTCATTGGGATTGACGGAAATGGTGTGGAAGGAACCGCTCGCTTTGAATTGGTACAAGATAGCAGGCCCAATAGCTGGATTGCCTCTAAAACGTTCGGTGATGGTTGGAGTCGCTATGAACAGACCGTGACCGTCCCGGCGAACATAACGACCCTTGATATCTGGTTGTTCAGTAATTTCGGTGACGATACCGCCGGTATTGGACTATATGACAATCTTAGTGTAGTGAACCTAAGTGCAGGGCCCAAGCTAGAAAGTGTTAACATGGTTATTGGTATTCCAGGGGAACCTATTGTAGAAGGGAAGACCTTGGTAGATGGTAGTAATATAGATCCTATTAAGGATGCGGGAGGCTATAACTTTGACCTTCGCGCCAATACCAACGAACTTACCCAAAGTGTGGTGTTTCAGCTTACAGGAGATGTAACATGGGATACAACCGATAACGCGGCTCCGTTTTATCTTTTCGGTGAAGAAACCATTTTTGAGGGAGCGAACCTTCCGGAAGGCAACTACCAGTTACAAATAACTCCCTATGATGGGGTGGCGGGTAGTGGAAACGCCGGCAGTACAGAGACATTAGATTTTACCGTTGGTATCGTGGGGCAGGGAGAATGTCCAAATGACTTGGCCAATGAAGAGGCCGAAATTGTATTGCCAGCCGGTACCTTTACCGCCGGTGGTGATCGTGCTATTGGTACTTCAACCAATACCAATGGGAGCCTTTGTGCGTTGGAGGTTATCAACGATGATGATTCACAACCCTGGGCGCGTTACCAGATTGCCATTGACCTTGAAACTCATGGAATTGTTGCCGGTGATCGGCTTTTTGTTGGAGTCGATGGAAATGGCGCACGCGGAACTGCGCGCTTTGAATTGGTAAAGGACGGCAGGCCTAATAGTTGGATTGCGTCGAAAACCTTCGGTGATGGTTGGAGCCGCTATGAGCAGACGGTGACCGTCCCTGAAAACATAACGACTCTTGATATATGGTTGTTCAGTAATTTTGGCAATGACACTGCTGGTGTTGGTATATACGACAATCTTACGGTACGTGTAGCGCAAGGGGAATGCCCTGATGATTTGATCAATGAGGATACGGGCATCATATTGCCTAGTGGTACCTTTACTGCCGGCGGCGACCGTGCCGTAGGTACGTCTTCTGAGACGAATGGGAGTGATTGCGCGCTTGAGGTTGTCAATGATGAATCGGCACAGCCCTGGGCGAGATACCAAATTGCAATCGACCTGGAGGCACAAGGAATTTCAGCTGGCGACCAGCTCTTCGTCGGTATCGATGGAAACAGTTCGCGCGGTACCGCACGTTTTGAACTCGTACAAGATAGTAGACCCAATAGCTGGTTGGTTTCAAAAACGTTTGACGCGGGCTGGAGCCGATTTGAGGTAACAGTGACCGTCCCGGACAATATTGAAACCCTGGATATTTGGTTGTTCAGTAATTTTGGTGACGATGCGCCAGGTACTGGTATCTATGATAATCTAACGGTGGCTAATTTAAGCGCAAACAATAGTGCCAAGAGCAATGGAACAAAAGACTTAGATGGACTTAGCATCTATCCGAACCCGGCTGAGAGCGTCGCTAAGATAGCTTTCAAAACACCCACCGACATAAGTATCTTGTACGTTTATGATATGGTTGGAGGTCTCGTTGCGAAGACAGCTGTAGATGAAGACCGGCAAACACAGGGCTACAACCTTGACGTACATGGACTTCCAGTTGGTACTTATATCATCCTTGCAACAAATGAGCAGGGACAGCAGTTCAGGAAACAGTTGGTGATTAAAAGATAATAACAATTAAAGGAACCAATTTTGGTCCCTTTTGCTTTACACGAGAATTGATGCTTAACTAATCTTTTCTTGCTAAACTTTGAGGAATTGTTTTTAGCGAACGTGTAGTATTCTTCTTTAGCTTTAACGACTATGTTCTAAGTTAATCGATTTTAATGGAAATTCATCGACCAGCGGCGTATTTTAGCGAAGTTAGATTAAGACCAACCGCCATATGAAACAATTTTATCCTAGAGTTGCTCTCCTAACCATTGCAGTACCCTTGATTTTTACTTTCAATCTTCAGGCCCAACAAGGTTTTGGAGAACCCGTAAGGGGTTTAAAACTTTTTGAGCAGACCAGTTTTCGTGCAGCTCCTCTCAGTAATGAACAGCTGTTGGCTACAGAAATACCGCTTGGTTCCCAAAATGTTTTTGTAGCAAAAACTACTACTGTAGATGATATAGGGTATACCCATGAAAAATACCAGCAGTATTATAACGGTTATAAGGTCGAGTTTGGTGAAACCACCATACATAGACAAAAGGGAGCGCTACGGTCGTTGTCTTATAGTACTTTCAATGTAGAAGGGCTGAGTAATTCAACCTCGCTTAGTGTTCAACAGGCCTTTGAAAGAGCTACCGCTTTTGTTGGAGCAAGCAAATATGTATGGGAAGATGTTGAAGAAGCACAGTTTCATTCATACGAGCGACCAAAAGGCGAGTTGGTTGTTTTTCCAAATATTACTGATAACAATGACAATGCCGTTATGGCCTATAAGTTCGATGTGTATGCGGTTGAACCCTTATATAGGTCAGAAATATATGTGAATGCCAATACAGGAACCATCTTGTTCGAGAATAAAATCATCCATCATGCCGATCTTATCGCAAGTGGGCCAAGTTTATATAATGGTATTGTTTCGTTTACCGCTAACAACGATTCTGGTAACCATGTATTGCGTCAAATTCAAAACAGGAATGGGATAAATACCTATAACATGAATAGTGGTACGGACTATGATACAGCTACTGATTTTAGCAGTGCTAGCAATGTGTTCGGTCAAGAAACAACGACTGGTATACAGACCCACTGGGGAACCGAACAAACCTATAACTATTTTCTGGAGAAGCATGGTCGTAATTCGTATGACAATAATGGGGCGGCTCTTAATTCCTATGTTAGTTACCGCTCTGGATATGCAAATGCATTTTGGAATGGTGCGGTTATGACCTACGGAGATGGTGATGGCATTACCAGCGGGCCTTGGGTTGCCATAGATATTGTGGGGCATGAAATTTCTCACGCGGTAACCGAGTATTCCGCTAACTTGATTTATAGTTACGAATCGGGAGCTCTCAACGAATCATTTTCGGATATTTTTGGCGAAATGGTTGAAAATTATGCTTTGGGATCTAATAACTGGCTTGCAAATCATGATATCGGTTTAGGAGGAAATAGTGGTGCGATTCGCTCAATGGCGAACCCCAACCAATTTAGCCATCCAGATACGTATAAAGGTGACTATTGGGTTGCTAGCGCCTTTGATAATGGAGGGGTGCATTTTAACTCAGGGGTGCAGAATAAATGGTTTTATCTGTTAGCGAACGGAGAAAGTGGTGTGAACGATAATGGTGATTCATATATGGTAGAAGCCATTGGTTTGGAAAAGGCTGCAGCGATAGCCTATCGAAACCTTACGGTTTATCTTTCACGCTTTTCACAATTTAACGATGCGCGTCTAGGAGCCATTCAGGCTGCTAGAGATCTCTATGGTGTTGACAGTTTAGAGGAAATAGCGGTTACCAACGCTTGGTATGCTGTAGGTGTTGGGGAAAAGTATCAAATTTGTGATGAGAATTTTGAAAATGAAGATGATAGTGTGGTATTGGGAACGCCAACCTTTGTTAGTGGTCTTGATTTTATAGCTGGAACGACCACCGATACAAACGACAGTTATTGCGCTTTACAAGTGTCGAATTCAGATACGAGCGAACCTTGGGCCCGTTTAAGCATACCAATTGATTTAGAACAAAACGGTCTCGTTGCAGGGGATATACTGGTTATAGGAATAGATGGTCGAGGAGAGGATGGTTATGCCAGGGTAGAATTGAACCAGAATAACGTACCAAATACATCGTTGTTTTTTAAATCTTTTGGGGTTGAATGGAGTAGGGCCGAAAATGAAGTAATAGTGCCGGAAGGTGTTAATACCCTTGATCTTTGGCTTTTTAGTAATTACAAAGCGCAGACCGGGTCGACCTCGGTCTATGATAATTTGTCGGTAAAAAAGGTAGATTATACTGCCGATTTTGTTACGACATGGAAAACGGATAACCAAGGAAGCTCAAATGATAACCAATTGACCATTCCTTATTCGGGTGCTGGAGCATATTCGATTGATTGGGGAGATGGCACCGTCGATAGAAATGTTTCAACCACCATGACCCATACATATGAAGCTGTTGGTGCCTACCAGGTTCGCATCAGTGAAAGATTCGACCAGATCGGTCATGGTTTTTCCAAGGACCGCAACAAACTTGTTTCTATTGATCAATGGGGAAAAAATAGATGGACTTCCTTGTCCTATGCTTTTGCAAATTGTAAAAATGTTCGGATTCTTGCCACAGATATACCAGATTTGTCGATTGTTACTTCTTTGAGCGGTTTGTTCTTTGAAGCCGACCTCATAAACTATGATATCAGCAATTGGGAAACTAGTGGCATTACAGATATGTCAAGTATGTTTAGAGGCGCAAATTCTTTTGACCAAGACCTCTCGAATCTCGATATCTCCTCGGTAAGAAACTTCGATTATGCGCTCTCTTTTTCCGGACTTAGTTCCGAAAACTATGACAAGATCTTGACTAGTTGGGGAAATCGCGAAGGTCTAAGTTCAAATGTGGCTTTTGGAGCCGAGGGTATTACCTTTTGCGAAGGGCGGGAAGCCCGTCAAAGACTAATCGACACCTATAATTGGAATATTAACGATGCAGGGATTGCGTGCCCCAACTCGATACCCTTTTTGAGTACTTGGCAGATAGGCATCCAAGGAGGACAAAACAATGAAAAGTTGACCATCCCATACCCTGGATCAGGGACCTATACCATAGATTGGGGAGATGGTACTTCAAACAGTGATATTAGATCGATAATAACCCATAGCTATGCCGCTGCGGGAACCTATCAAGTAAGTATCAGCGGTACCTATCCAAGGATAACTTTTGGAGATTCAGAACATAGAGCCAAGCTGGTCTCCGTAGATCAATGGGGCGATACAAAATGGTCGTCAACTAGCAGAGCATTTATAGATTGTCCTAACGTACAAATATTGGCTGCCGATACACCAGATCTTTCATTTGTTTACTCAACGGCCTACATGTTTTACAATGCAAATAAAATCAATGTAGATATTAACGATTGGGCTACTGGGAATGTTAGGGATATGAGTTACATGTTTTATGGAGCAACTGATTTCGATCAAGATCTGTCGAACTTAGACATTGGATCGGTTACCAGTATGATTGGCATGTTCTCCAATTCAGGACTTAGTTCCACAAATTATGACGGTATGCTCATCTCTTGGTCAGAACTAGAAGGATTAAATAGTAGGGTTTCCGTTGGTGCTGATGGTATTAACTACTGTGAGGGAGCTGCGGCCCGTAAGAAATTGATCGATACCTATAGCTGGTATTTTAGTGATGCTGGGTTGGCCTGTTCTAGTACAATTCCCTTTATGACCAGCTGGAAGACCGACAACCCAGGCAGTTCGAACGATAACCAAATTACGATTCCGTACCCCGGTTCGGGTAATTACAGTATTGATTGGGGAGACGGCGCTACAACTACTGATGTCTCTGAAACCATGACTCATACCTATAATGCGATAGGCACCTACCAAATACGTATTTTGGGTACGTATCCCAGAATAACATTTGGCAATTCTAGCGACAGTAACAAATTGGTCTCCGTAGACCAATGGGGCGATATGCAATGGCCCACTATGGAAAATGCTTTTGCAGGATGTTCTAATGTACGAATAGTGGCCGAGGATGTGCCTGATCTTTCGTTTACGACCTCACTAAGATATATGTTCTCGAATGCCGATAGTATGAACGAAGATATCAGTGGCTGGGATGTTAGTTCCATTATTACGATGTATGCGATGTTTCAGAATGCAGATAATTTCAACCAGGATATTAGTAGCTGGGATACTGGTAAGGTAACAGACATGAGCTATGTATTTAATCAAGCTGACAGATTTGACCAAGATCTTTCCAATCTAGATATTTCGTCGGTTACCTCTTTGAGGGATATGTTCTCATATTCGGGGTTAAGCAATGAGAATTATGATAGTATGCTGATTTCTTGGTCCGAGCTTGAGGGGTTGAACAACTATGTTTCTTTAGGAGCCTTAGGAATTAATTACTGTGAAGGTTCTGAAGCCCGACAAGCCTTGATTGATAACTACAATTGGTATATCAATGACGCAGGTTTAGAGTGTTCTAGCCTTCCTTTTATCACTGTTTGGAAAACGAATAATCCGGGAAGTTCAGATGACAATCAAATTTTATTTCCACTATTTACCGATGGAAATGGGTCTTACCAGGTTGACTGGGGAGATGGTGCTATGAGTACCGGTGAAGTAGAATTGGCTGGGCACACCTACGAGACCCCTGGTACGTATACGGTAACGGTAACGGGTTATTTTCCAAGAATATCTTTTATGGATCAGTTAGATAAACTTAAGTTGATTGAAGTAAAACAATGGGGCAACAACTCCTGGGAAGATGTGAACTCCGCATTTTCAGGTTGTGCAAACATGCAGGTTACGGCTACTGATACTCCTAATCTTTCTAGAGTAACAAGCCTATTTAACATGTTTTATGACTGTAGTTCCCTTGAGGATAACCCAAGTTTCAATGAGTGGGACGTAAGTTCTATTACCAACATGAGAGGGCTCTTTTATCAAAGTAGTTTTGACTCGAACATTGCCGACTGGGATATGTCAAATGTTGAGGTCACCACAGAGATGTTCTCCTTGTCCCCTTTTAATCAAGATGTTACGAATTGGAACGTTTCCAAGGTTGTTTATATGGAGAATATGTTTTCTTATACCCCATTTAACCAGGATATTTCGGGTTGGGACGTATCAAGGGTCGAACAAATGAGCTCGATGTTCTTCGAAGCCGTTTCGTTCGATCAGGACTTGGGCGATTGGAATGTTTCGCAAGTGAAAAGAATGAATTTCATATTAGGAAACGCCGGTTTATCTACCGAAAATTATGACAGCACCCTATTAGGTTGGGCCAGTCTTCCCAGCGTTCAGATGAATGTGGATTTTAACGCGGGAAATAGCACGTATTGTTTTGGAGAGGAAGCCCGGCAAGAGTTAGTAGATACCTTTGGATGGAATATTTTAGATGCAGGTAGAGGATGCCAAGGCGATGAGTGTGTTGATTATTTGGCCAATGAAGATCCAGGTATCATATTAGCTGCCGGTACCTTTGCCGCAGGAGGAGACCTTGCGATAGCTACTTCCATTGATACAAACGGCAGCCCTTGCGCTTTGGAGGTAATCAATAATGATGTAAACCAGCCCTGGGCACGCTACCGGATAGCGATTAATCTTGAAGAACAAGGTATTTCGGCCGGGGATGAGCTCTTCTTCGGAATCGATGGTAACAGTTCTCGCGGTACGGCCCGTTTTGAATTGGTTCAAGACAACAGGCCGAACAGTTGGATCGTTTCCAATACGTTTGGAGATGGTTGGAGCCGTTATGAACAGACGGTGACGGTTCCCGAATGCATTACAACCTTGGATATATGGCTGTTCAGTAATTTTGCTAGTGATACTTCCGGTAGAGGTATTTACGATAACCTTACTGTAGTGAACTTAAGTGTCGTACCAGAGCTGCCAACCGTCAATAACGTAAATATGGTCGTCGGTATTGAACCAGGTTTACCGCTTGATGATGGGAAGATTTTAGTAGACGGCGCAAATATTGATCCCCTCAACGATGCTGGCGGGTTTGCATATGATTTTCGCGCCAATACCAGTGCCAATACCCAAAGTGTAGCATTTCAACTTACAGGGGATGTTACGAAAGAAAGGGTTGATTCAACTGTTCCATTTTTTCTATATGGGGAGGATTCCTTTTTCAATAGGGAGAACCTTCCCGAAGGTTCTTATACCTTAAGTTTGACACCTTATGATTGTCCCGATGGTACGGGCAATGCAGGCCCTACCGAGACCATCAACTTTACGGTGCGCGTTATCGGGCAAGAGGAATGTCCGGACGATCTACTTAATGAGCATCCGGATATGGTATTACCGGCCGGAACGTTCACTGCTGGTGGTGATCGTGCCATTGGTACTTCTACAAGTACGAACGGAAGTAATTGTGCAATCGAGGTAATTAATGACGATTCGAACCAGCCTTGGGCCCGCTATCAGATAGCGATTGATCTAGTGGCACAGGGGGTTTCAGCTGGGGATCGGCTTTTTATAGGAATCGACGGGAGCAGTGCTCGCGGTATTGCCCGCTTCGAGTTGGTACAGGACAACCGGCCGAACAGTTGGCTAGCCTCCAGAACGTTTAATATTGGTTGGAGCCACTATGAACAGACGGTGACCGTTCCTGAGGATATCACGACCTTGGATATATGGTTGTTTAGTAACTTCGGAAGCGATGCAGCGGGAGTGGGTATCTATGATAACCTAAAAGTAATCAATCTGAGTGCCCAACCTGAACTACCAAAAATTGAAAACGTCAATATGGTAATCGGCATTCCGGGAGAACCCATTTCAGATGGTAAGGTCTTGGTAGAGGGTGGTAATATCGACCCGATCAACGATGCAGGCGGAACTAACTTTGATCTGCGCGCCAATAGTGATGCCCTTACCCAAAGCGTCGTGTTCGAGCTTACGGGAGATTCGATAAAAAATATGACCGATTCGGCCGCACCATTTTATCTTTTTGGAGAAGATACGATCTTCGAAGGCGCGAACCTCCCCGAAGGGAACTACCAATTACAAGTGACCCCTTATGAAGGTCCCGATGCCTCGGGCAACGCAGGCCCTACTATGACTATCAACTTCACCGTGCGTATTATAGGGCAGGAGGAATGTCCGGACGATCTGCCCAACGAGAATCCAGATATTGTGTTACCGGTGGGAACCTTTACTGCCGGTGGTGACCATGCCATTGGTACTTCGAATACTACCAATGGCAGTGATTGTGCATTGGAGGTGTTCAACGATGATTTGAACCAGCCTTGGGCACGCTACCAGATAGCGATCGATCTTACGGCGCAGGGCATCTCGGCAGGAGACGAGCTCTTCATCGGAATCGACGGGAACAGTTCTCGCGGTACTGCCCGTTTTGAATTGGTACAGGACAGCAGGCCGAACAGCTGGATCATCTCCAAGAACTTCGATGATAGGTGGAGCCGCTACGAGCAAACGGTGACGGTGCCAGAAGACATCACCACCCTCGACATTTGGCTGTTCAGCAACTTTGGCAGCGATGCACCTGGAGTAGGTATTTACGATAACCTAACAGTAATAAATCTGAGTGCTAACAGGCATAATGTTAAGCAATCTGATGCGGAAGAGACTGCAAGATTGAATATTTATCCCAACCCTGCGCAACGCATTGCGAATATAGCATTTGAACCACCGACTACCATACGCCTGTTATCTGTATATGATATGGTAGGGCGATTGGTAGCAAATGCAAAGGTTGATGAGGTTGCAAAAGAACAGGGCTATGGCCTTGATGTGCATGGGCTACCAGTTGGTGCTTATGTCATCATCGCTACCAACAACAAAGGACAGCAGTTTAGAGAACAATTACTGATCAAGCGTTGAGCATGACACATAAAAAAGAAAAGGCCAACATCCATGATGTTGGCCTTTTATTCTTTGCAAGCTTATACTATTCCTTCATCGTATGGTAAACGTTCTGTACATCGTCGTCCTCTTCTATTTTTTCCAAGAGTTTTTCTACATCGGTCACCTGTTCTTCATTCAATTGCTTTGTTACCTGGGGTATACGTTCAAAACCAGAGGATAGAATTTCGATTTTCCTGTTTTCCAACTCTTTTTGAATGGCTCCAAAGCTCTCGAACGGCGCATAAATCAAGATGCCATCTTCATCTACAAAAACCTCTTCGGCACCAAAATCGATCATTTCCAATTCCAACTCTTCAGGATCGATACCCTCAGCGGGAATGCGAAAATTACATGTATGGTCGAACATAAATTCTACGGAGCCCGAAGTACCCAAGCTACCATTGCATTTGTTAAAGTAGCTACGTACATTAGCCACGGTACGTGTATTGTTGTCGGTGGCCGTTTCGATTAAAATAGCAATCCCATGAGGTGCATACCCTTCGAACAGCACTTCTTTATAATCCCCCAAATTTTTATCGGACGCACGCTTAATGGCGCGCTCAATATTGTCTTTGGGCATATTGACCGCCTTGGCATTTTGAATCACTGCACGAAGACGTGAGTTGGAGTCGGGATCGGGACCACCTTCCTTCACGGCCATAACAATATCCTTTCCAATTCGTGTAAACGCTTTAGACATCGCCGACCAGCGTTTCATTTTTCGTGCTTTTCGAAATTCAAAAGCTCTTCCCATAGTAAATTATGTTGTTTAGATGAATAGAAACAAATTTAACAAAATCAATTGCAAGTCCAAGAAAGTTCAAACTATTACGGATGAAGAATTTGGCGCTTTTGAAAACCCCTAGTCCCCAAAAACAATATTTTCAATGGTTTCGGCCAGTTGAAAGTCTTTGTCGGTAACCCCGCCAACATCGTGGGTGTTTAACCGAATATGTAGCGTATTATATACGTTGCTCCAATCGGGATGATGCCCTTGAATTTCACATTCAAAAGCGATACGGGTCATCGTTGCAAAAGCTTCCTTGAAGTTGCCAAATTGCAATGAAGTTTCAATGGCACCATCTACATATTCCCAACTGTCTATTTTTGCTAATTTCTCTTCGATTTGTACTGTAGTTAGTTTTTCCATTTGATTTTTTTAAAAGTTACGTTAAAGTACTGTAGCCGACTATATTTGAAATAATACACCTCTAGAATCACAGCAATATATGATGGTCAATGATCTCTTGGTAGGTGATGGTATAATTTTTCGGCAATTTGTTTTCTTTGGGCAATACCGCTAAATAGCGTTCATTGTTGGTGGTATATACTCTTTTGAAGATCGGGGTGAAGTTTCCGATGCGCTCCATTACTTCTTTAATAAAATCGTCGTGATGTACGAGGTCGTAGCTTCCTAAATGGTAAATGCCACTTTTGTTTCGATTGATCAGGTAATGAATTTGCTGTGTGAGCTTATCATCATTGGTAACGTTCATTACAAGGTTGGGAAAAACTTCTACTGGAATATTATTCAGCACATTGTTCTTTATTTCCTTAATACGGGGTGATTGGTTGCCGAACACCATTGGTACTCTGAGAATGCCCATTTTCTTTTTGGGGAGTCGCAACAACATATTCTCTATCTTGATTTTTAGACGGCCATAAATACTCTCGGAAAGTGTCTTGTCGAACTCGTAAGAAGGGTATTTGCTATAGGAATCAAAAACATTGGCGGAAGAGATAAAATAGATTTTGCAATCGTTTTTTTGTACATATTCAACCAAGTGTTGATGCGCCAGTACCTGACCCGCAAAATTTCCACGAAGGGCAGAAATAATTAATTGGGGCCGTACTTTTTGAAGCACGTCGAAAATGTCGTCTTCCTGTAGGTCATATCGAAAGAACTGTTGATTGTTTTCGAAGGCCTTGCGAGCCGTAAAATAGGTGCCATAGGTATCGAAGTAAGAACGCAGCTCTTTGTAAAGGGCATTCCCCAAAAAGCCACTGGCACCTAATATGAGAATCTTGTTTGTTTGCACTTTTTAGAATATAGATTGCCCAGTTTTGGTTGTAAGTTTTTCTAGCGCTTCCATACCAAGTTTTGAATTTCCTTTTGCATTAAGTCCGGGTGACCAGGTCGCAACGCAATACTTACCCGGAAGCAGGGCCACTATACCGCCCCCAACACCACTCTTTCCAGGAAGGCCTACCTCAAAGGCGAATTCGCCCGCTTCATCATAAAATCCGCAAGTCAGCATAATAGAATTAACCCTTTTGGTTTGCGTTTGGGTAAGATGTGTTTTATTCTTAAGACATTTGCCTTGATTCATGAAGGGGTAAAAGGCCTTGGTTAGTTGCGAACAGCTCATAGGAATGGCGCATTGGTGAAAATAAAAATCAAGTACCGTTGCCACGTCGTTTTCAAGGTTTCCGAATGATTTAAGCAAATTGGCCGTGGCGTAATTCCTAAAGCCTGTGCGCTGTTCGGAATTGGCGACCGCAGAATTAAAATTTATTCCGGGATCGTCAGTGAGAGACCTAACAAAATTTAAGAAGTCTTGTTTCGGATTTTTAAGGTTCGATACCAAAATATCCGCCACGACAATGGCGCCGGCATTGATCAATGGGTTTCTTGGAATCCCGTTTTCTTGTTCTAAAAGGGATAAGTGATTAAAAGGATCACCCGATGGTTCTACACCTACTCTTTTCCAGATATCCGAACCCAGTATAGCAAATGCTTGCGCTAATGTCAAAACCTTAGAAATACTTTGAATTGAAAAAGTTTCAGTGGCCTCCCCAACGGCATAAGTATTTTTACTTGCATCGATTAAGTGCATGGCAAATTTATCGATACTCACATTAGCAAGTTCCGGTATATATGATGCAACAACTCCCTTTCGGTCGGACTGCTTGCAACGGGGCATTATTTCCGATAAAACCTTTTGATAATCGATCATTCCTTATAGAAGGGTAGTTTAACTACCGTAGCTGGCACGGCATTTTTACGTATTTGTATGTGAATTTTGCTTCCAATTTCTGAAAGCACACTTGGCACGTATCCCAAACCAATACCCTTGCCCAACATGGGTGACATCGTACCTGAGGTGACCACTCCGATTTTTTTACCCTGCCCATCTACAATATCATAATCGTGTCGAGGTATTCCCCTGTCATCCAATTCAAAGGCAATCAATTTTCGCTCGGTGCCACGTGCTTTTTCTTTCGCGAGTGCGTCGCTATTTACGAAATCTTTGGTAAACTTGGTAATCCAACCGAGGCCGGCCTCGAAAGGGGAAGTGGTATCGCTTATATCATTGCCATAGAGGCAATATCCCATTTCTAAACGCAAGGTATCCCGGGCTGCTAGGCCAATGGGTTTAATGCCGAAATCGGCACCGGCTTCAAATACCCTGTCCCAAATTTGTAGCACATCCTCATTCTTGCAGTAGATTTCAAACCCGCCAGAACCAGTGTAGCCGGTGGCGGAAATAATCACATGTTCAATACCTGCGAAATCGGCTACTTCAAAATGATAGAACTTTATCGCTGAAAGGTCTACGGTGGTGAGCGATTGCATTGCTTCGACCGCCTTTGGTCCTTGAATGGCCAAAAGGGAATAGCCTTCTGAGATATTGCGCATCTCTGCCTTGTATTCCGAATTATAAGACGAAATATGGTTCCAGTCTTTATCGATATTCGAGGCATTGACTACCAATAAATATTGATCCTCTTTTATCCTATAAACGATTAAATCATCTACAATGCCACCAGTTTCATTTGGTAGGCAGCTGTACTGCGCCCTACCTATCGTCAGTTTTGCCGCATCATTGGAGGTTACTTTTTGAATCAAGGCCAACGCATTGGGCCCGCTTATTAAAAACTCACCCATATGAGACACATCAAAAACACCTACCCCTTTTCTAACCGTTTCATGTTCGGTATTTACACCCTCGTAAGAAACGGGCATATTATATCCGGCAAAGGGGACTATTTTAGCTCCAAGAGCTTCATGTGTTCGGGTCAAAGCAGTATTCTTCATTCATTTCAAGTTTATATGAAGCAAATTTATTGAATTAATTTACGAAACCTTATAAGAAGGCAGTATGTTTCAGAACTACGTATGGTTTTTATTCTAAACATTGGGTCCTAGCATGGTGGTCGCAATGGTGTTTTTGCGGCCACTTTACGTGTGAATCAAGTAACTACAACAGGTAGCGGATTGCATCCAGAGCGCCTGGTGATCGGTCAAATTCATGCAGATAACGATGAATTGGCAAGACTTTATTATAGAAAACTACCCAATGCCGATTTCGGTTGTATTTGTCCAGAACACGAAATTCGCGACGGCAATGATGGTACCTTTAATATAAGAGACGATGAGGATTACGGTGGCAATGGACCGTTTGATGGTATTGGCTTAAATGAATTGTTCTCATACGAAATTAGCAATGAGAATGAGTTTATTACCGTTCGAATTTGAAGAGGGGATAGCGACCAGGCGGTAATTGCAGAAACGACCATCAATATGAACGATCTAAATAGTGGCTATGATCGCAGCGACGAATGGATGTATTTTAAATCAGGTATCTACACCCAAAACAACACAGGTGATAGCGACAATAGCAATATTGTTACGTTTTATCGCCTTAACAATACACATAATTCAAATTAGGATAGCGACTTTATGCACTTAAAATAATGACTACGTTGTTTTCTAGAATAAATATAAAATGATTTACTACAAAGTTGCCAACAATGGCAGCTTTTTTTTGTTCTATACTTAAATGGAACCACTTATTTCCAATACGAATGACAGATAAAAGAACCCAGCATGCCGTAGGTACGGACGCAGACTTCACTAGAGGTGTTCGCAAGGAGCTGTTTTTCTAAGCCTAAGATCTCTAGGGTGAAAATGATTATTTAGACAATTTTTTATTAAAAAACTGACATTTCATCGAATTTTTAACATAAAATTAGTAGGCCTCGTTTTTTTTAATATATTTGGTTTGCCAAATTGGTTAACCAAAGTGATCTACCAATTTGGAATGCTTTGAACTTAATAATCTAATTTAAAACCCAAGTAATGAAAAACAGTTTAAAAAGTAATGCCCTAGAAAGACTAGGGGTAATGATGGTATGTATACTCTTCTTCTTTTCTTGTTCGCAAGAAGAAGAACTGCTTGAAGCAGTTGTTGAAGAAGATTTTATTGTTGCTAACTTAAATAGTAATACGATTCAAGCAGAAAATTATGATGCTCAAAGCGGAATCCAAAAAAGTAATGGAGGTTCAGCTGTAGGCTATGTTAACAATAACGATTGGATCCGATTTGAAGACTTTGATTTTGACGGTGCAAATTCTGTTTCGGTTAAAGCCTCCAGTGGTAAGAGCGGAGGAACCATAGAGTTTAGAGCCGGTGGAACAGGGGGCGATCTATTAGGTAAGGTAACCATTAACAACACCGGTGGCTGGACTAGTTTCAAAACATTTACGGGCAGTATTGATGATGATTCCAATAATTCTGACCTCTATTTAGTATTTAAAGGAGGTAGTGGTTATTTATTGGATATCGATTCATTTAGCTTTAGCGGGTCGGGTAACACATCCTCTGGAGGAACCAATTTGGCATTGGGTAAAACAACGCAACAATCGTCTACAGCCTATGGAGGGGATTCAGGTAGAGCCGTTGACGGAAATACTTCTGGTGTTTGGAATCAAGGTAGTGTTACACATACAAATACCGAATCGCAACCTTGGTGGCAAGTACTTTTGGGGTCAAATCAAGAAATAGGGGAAATAAAAATATGGAACAGAACCAATTGCTGTAGTTCAAGACTTAGCAATTTTGATGTTTTCGTATACACTAGTTCGGGAAGCCTTGCTTATAAAACTACGATTACCTCAACTCCCAATCCTTCAGTTACAATTAACACAGGAGGTGTTGTTGGTTCTAGAGTTCGAATAAAATTAAAAGGCACAAACCCATTATCGTTGGCAGAAGTACAAGTTTTTGGAGAAGAAGGCGATGACGGTAATGGCGACGGTGATGCCGAAATCCCATCTGATTTAATGCCCAATTGCAATCAATGGAAGATCACCTATCCAGATGGCGGAGAAGATAAGACACTTTGCGGAGAGGGCAACAATGAATATTTCTATGTGAACAATGCCGGTAATGGTATTGTCTTTAGAGCCCCCATTCGTTCTAATAATGGTTCTACCCCCAACTCTGACTACATACGTTCTGAATTTAGGGAGCGCGAAAAAGATGGTAGCAAAGATATTTACTGGAATACTGATGGCGATCATTTTATCTATGTAAAGCAGGCAATAACGCATTTGCCGATTGTTAAGGACCATCTGGTGGCCACGCAAATTCACGGCAACAAAAGTGAAGGAATTGACGATGCAATGGTGTTGCGCTTAGAGGGCGATCACTTGTTTCTGAGTTTCAACGGTGGAAAATTGAGAAGCGACCTTACGATCAAAAGAGGGTATCAATTAGGAGCCATTCACGAAGTGATTTTTGAGGTCAAAGATGGTAAGCATTATGCATATTACAGTGAGAATGGCAATCTTAAAAGTGCATATAACAGTGGCAATGCTTCTTCTTATCTGGTTAAGGACGGCAGTAAATCTGTTTTATTGGACAGGGATTATGGGGACGCCTATTTTAAAATTGGCAACTATACGCAGAGTAATGCCGATGTAGAAGGAAATCAAGCCAATAATTCCAATAACTATGGCGAAGTCGTGGTATATGATTATGATTTAGATCATAAGGACTAGTGATTTAGCTAACCAATCGCTAGTAGCAAAAGGGCGGAGTAAATACTCCGTCCTTTTTTATTTCAATAAGTACGATTTCAAATCTTGATAGGTGGCAATATTGATTGCACGTTTCTCTTTTCCCAAAACCTTTTGAATTTGAGGTGGAATTTCCGGTGAAATTCCCAAAACATCCTGAACTACATCTAGAAATTTAACAGGATGTGCGGTTTCCAAAAAGATACCATATGTTTCCGGGTTTTCCGATTGGTACTTTTTAAGCCCTAAATAACCTACCGCGCCATGTGGATCTGCTATATAGGTGGCGGTCTCATAAATTTTTTGCATCGCTTTTCTGGTTACTTCATCCGAGAAAGTATAGGATGATAACTTTTTAGACAAGGCTTCAATATCATCATTGAATAAATGACGAATTCGAATAAAATTACTCGGATCGCCAACATCCATTGCGTTGCTAATAGTGGCAGTTGAAGGCTTTGGATTGTATTTGCCCGTTTTCATAAACTCCGGAACGGTATCATTAACATTGGTAGCAGCGACAAAATGCTTCGCGGGCATTCCTAATTTTTGAGCAACCAATCCTGCACAAATATTTCCAAAGTTTCCACTAGGTACTGAGAAAACAATTCGTTTTCCTTGAGATTTTGCCTGTTTATAAGCGAACAAAAAGTAAAACAATTGTGGTAACCAACGGGCAACATTAATAGAGTTAGCCGAAGTCAATTGCATTTCATTTAATAATGTTTCGTCTAAAAAGGCGGTCTTGACCATTTTTTGGCAATCATCAAAGGTGCCGGCTACCTTTAAGGCCGTGATATTTTGTCCTAAGGTGGTAAGCTGTCTTTCCTGAATGTCGCTTACCTTTCCATCGGGATAAAGAATCACTACTTTTACTCCTTTTACCCCTAAAAAACCATTGGCAACAGCGCCTCCTGTATCTCCCGATGTAGCCACAAGTACGGTAACCTCCGATAGCGTATTTTTTGAAAAATGACCTAAACATTGTGCCATAAACCGAGCGCCGACATCTTTAAAGGCCATGGTAGGGCCATGAAAGAGTTCTAAAGTCGCGACATTCGCTTCTATTTGAACAACCGGAAAATCAAAATCTAGGACCTGTACCAAAATTTCCTTTAACACGCTGTCGGGAAGGTCGGCCTTTACGAATTGATGAATGGCGCGAAAGGCAATCTCATGATTAGATAGTGTTTCGATTTCCTCGAAAAAAGTGGTAGGTAAAGGTGTGATTTCTGAAGGGAAATACAATCCCCGATCAGGGGCGATTCCGTTGATTACTGCCTCTTTAAAAGAAACTTTTGGGGCGTTGTTATTAAGACTGTAGTAGTTCATTTAATCCAATATTTTAATTCCCTGACTATTAATTTTAGAAACATGCACATCATAATCAACTCCGATATTTTGATAAATTTTCTTCATAGCTTCACCTACATTTTGCGCGGTTTCCAAGCCTTTGCTAAAGGCAAAAATAGAAGGTCCCGAACCAGAAATACCACATCCCAAGGCTCCTGCTTTTAGAGATTCGGATTTTAAGTTGTCGAAACCCGGGATAAGAATAGAACGAATTGGCTCTATGATATGGTCTTGTAACGAACGCCCGATAAGGGCGTAATCTTCTAGAAACAAGCCGGCGATCAACCCACCAACATTCCCCCATTGTTTAATGCCATCTTGCAGGCTAATACTTGTCTTTAGGATTTTTCGGGAATCGGCGGTCTTGACCTCGATTTGGGGGTGAATGACCGTTGCGAACAATTGTGATGGAAACGGAATCTCAATAATGTCCAAAGGATTGTAGCTTCGCACCAAAGTAAAGCCGCCGAATAGGGCAGGAGCAACGTTATCGGCATGCGCAACACCACTGGCCAACCGTTCCCCTTCCATGGCAAATTCGACCAATTTGGCCATGGAAAAAGGTCTGCCCAGCAATTCGTTCATTGTCCAAACTGCTCCGGCCGAGCTCGCGGCACTACTTCCAATACCACTGCCAGCTTTGATTTTTTTGTAGATTTCGATATCGAAACCTCCTTGGTAATCGCTTTGTTCAAGTAGGGCCAGACCCGCTACCCCGGCTACGTTCAAATGAGTTTCCGTAGGTAGTTCTTGTCCCTCTAATTTTGTGATGCTAATACCTTTTTTGGTTCTTTTATGAACTACCATTTCATCACCAACAGCGTCTAACGCTACACCGAGCACATCAAAACCGCATGATACATTTGCAATCGTTGCCGGGCAGAATATTTTGAGTGTGTCCATCTTTAAAAATTACCGATTCGAATAATGTCTGCGAAAATTCCGGATGCGGTTACATCGGCTCCTGCCCCGGCCCCTTTTATAATCATAGGTTGGTCGGGATAACGTTCTGTATAGAACAAAACAATGTTGTCACTGCCTTCTAAATTATAGAAATCATGTCCTTTTGGAATTTCCTGTAAACCAACGCTGGCGTTCCCATTTTCAAATTGGGCCACATACTTCAATTTACTATTTTTTGCTTGGGCATCGCTATAGCGTTTTTGAAATGCTGTTTCATGTTTCTTAAGAGATGCAAAGAAATCTTCATTGGTTTTCGTCTCGAGACTTTCTTTAGGAAGAAACGGGGTATTTTGAATAGCTTCTATCTCAAGTTGGTGCCCACTTTCTCTTGCTAAAATCAGAATTTTTCGCATAACGTCGATTCCGCTCAAATCTATTTTGGGGTCTGGCTCGGTATATCCTTCTTGCTGTGCGCGTAAAACGATGTCATGAAAGGTATGCCGTTCGTTAAAGTTATTGAATACAAAATTGAGACTACCCGAGAGCACTGCCTGAATTTTCAATACCTTATCTCCAGAGGCTATCAAATTTTTTAAGGTATCGAGTATGGGGAGACCTGCGCCCACATTTGTCTCGAATAAGAAAGGTGCATTATATTTTCTCGACAAGGTTTTTAAACCATTATAGTTTTCATAGGCCGAGGAACAGGCAATCTTGTTGCAGGTAACTACAGAGATGCTATTCCCAAGGTAATCAGCATAGGTTTTTGACACTTGTTCACTTGCCGTATTGTCTACGAAAATGCTATTTCGATAGTTAAGACCGTTCACCAAATACATGAAACGTTCTCGATCGGCCTTTTCTCCATTGGCCAGTGTCGCTTCCCATGTTTTTAGTGCGATGCCATTTTCATTAAAATGCATGGTACGGGAATTTGAAATTCCAATTACCCGAATGTTTAATCTTAGGTTCTCTTTAAGATAGGCATGCTGCTGTTGTACCTGCGCCAAAAATTTAGCACCTACATTTCCTACCCCCATTACGAAGAGGTTAAGTTGTTTTATATTTTCCTCGAAGAATTCTTCATGTAGGGAGTTTAAAGCTTTTTTGACATCTTCCTTTGCAATTACTGCTGAGATATTACGTTCGGAAGCGCCTTGGGCAATCACGCGAATATTCACATTGTTCCGCCCTAGCGTGCTAAACATCTTACCGCTCAATCCCTGATGGCTTTTCATATTATCACCTACCAAGGCAACAATGGCCAAATCTTTCTCGGCCAATACTGGCTGAATCTTTCTTTGAGCTATTTCATAGGCAAAAGCTTCGTGCACTACTTGAACAGCTGCATCTATATCAGTGGCCGAGATACCTACGCAGATAGAATGTTCTGAAGATGCCTGTGTAATGAGTACAACGCTAATTGCCGCTTGTGATAGTACTTCGAAAAAACGTTTTGAAGTACCAGGAACCCCGACCATACCGGGGCCTTGCAGCGATAATAAAGCAATTTCATCAATATGACTGATGCCTCTTACTGTCTTGTTTTTTTCGTTTCTACTTTTTGTTATTAAAGTACCCTCTGCTTCGGGTTCAAAAGTGTTTTTGATTACAATCGAAATCCCTTTTGAAAGTACTGGTTGAATGGTGGGAGAGTATAGCACTTTCGCGCCAAAATGAGAAAGTTCCATCGCCTCTTCAAAAGAAATATGGGGAATTGCCTGGGCCTGTTTTACAATTTTGGGATTAGCAGTATACATTCCACTTACATCTGTCCATATTTGCAATAGGTCGGCATCCAAGCTGGCAGCTATAATAGCAGCAGAGTAGTCAGATCCACCTCTTCCCAAAGTAGTAGAGGTGCCCTTTTCCGAGGAAGCAATAAATCCGCCCATTAGAATTATCCTAGCGGAAATAGTTGGAAAATACTCCCGGCAGAGTTGTTGGGTTTGTTCGAAATTTACGGCCGCTTTTCCGTGGTTGGCGTTGGTCTTAATTAAATCTCTACTATCTTTATAAACAACATCCAGACCTTCCGAAATAAAATACTCGCTAATTATAAAGGAAGATAGCAACTCCCCGAAGCTTACAATTTTGTCCAATAGTTTTGGTGTGGTCTCGCCAATTAAGAACGCGCCTTCCAATAAGGTTTCGAGAATATTCAATTCGCTTTTTACTTTACTAAGCACGGCGCTTTGAGATTTAATCGGCAATAATGATTTGATGGTTTCTAGATGCCGCTTTTCGATTTCCTGTATAGTGGTCGTATAGCTTTCCTCTTGCTTAGAAGCCATTAAAGCGGCGGTTAACAGTAAGTCGGTAATGCCACCGAGGGCAGAGACGATTACAATAATCTGTTCTTCGGAAGCATCGGAAACGATGTTCTTAACGAGAGCGATATTTTTTGCATTGGCAACAGAGGTGCCACCAAACTTTAATACTTGCATGATGCGCTGAAATTAGGATGTAATTTATTTAGGGAGCGATAAATCGCGAGGGTCGAAAGTATATAGCAGTTTACCCCAAAGGGGTAGTGGTAACATTGAATGTATGACCATTGCCTGTGAAGCGAAAATCTAAATTTGTAGTTGCTAGATTCACTATATTTTATTTCTTGTGAGTCCCAAAAGTAGTACATTTAGTGCCTCAACCAAATGTTTACCGGTATTTTTACGGAATCGGTAAATTTTGTCAGGATTTTTTAGGAAGATGAAAATATTTTCGGGGAAACAGATTTACGAGGCAGATTCGTACACAATACAAAAACAGGAAATTAGCAGCGATGTGCTAATGGAAAGGGCGGCCACCCAAATTTTTAATTGGATCCACCTTCGGATGCAGGGAGCACCCGTGAAAATTCATCTTTTTTGCGGTATTGGAAATAATGGAGGCGACGGTATTGCCTTGGCACGCCACCTACAGGAGCATGGTTACAACATTGCCGTGTATGTAATAAATTATAGTAAGACCCGATCCAAGGACTTTTTGAGCAACTTGGAACGGTTGAAGGAGCGAAAGGTATGGCCCGAGTTTCTGGAGTCTGATTGTGAGCTTCCGGCGATTGGTAGAGATGACATTATTGTAGACGCTATTTTCGGTATAGGCCTCAATCGGGCGCCAGATAAATGGGTGGTTCGTTTGATAGCGCATCTTCATAGTACCGAAGCCTTTATTCTTTCTATAGATATATCATCGGGTATGTTTACCGACAAGGGAGTTGTTGATTCGAAAGCGGTTGTTAAGGCTAATTTTGTGCTAAGCTTTCAAGCGCCCAAGTTGGTTTTCTTTCTGCCTAGCACTGGTATTTATAGCAATCAATGGGAAATTCTTGACATAGGACTTGATCCCGAGTATCTTGCTACTACCGAGACCGATTATGAACTTATTGGTAAAAATGAGGTGTTGCCACTGTACATTCCAAGGGAAAAGTTCACGCATAAGGGAACCTATGGCCACGTCGTAGTTATCGGGGGTAGCATAGGTAAAATAGGCGCGGTTCACCTAGCCTCACAAAGTAGTTTACGTACGGGTAGTGGTCTGGTATCTGCTTATATTCCGGAATGTGGGCTCTTACCACTACAAACAAATTTACCCGAGGCAATGGTTGTACTGGATAGCGGTGAACAACAACTATCGAATATCGACTTTGCTTTTGAAGGTAAAACCGTTGCAATTGGTGTGGGAATGGGAAAAGATCCTGGTACGGTCAAAACCTTTTCTGAGTTTTTAGATCGGGTCAACAAGCCTATGGTGATTGATGCCGATGCCCTGAATATTTTATCGGAACAAAAATCCTTACTTAAAAAACTGCCTAAAGATTCTGTATTAACACCACACCCAAAAGAATTGGAACGCTTAATCGGAAAATGGAAGGATGATTTTGAAAAGCTAAAAAAAGCCAAAACGTTTTCGAAAAAATATAACTGTATCGTCATTATTAAGGGCGCGCATACCATTACCATATACGCTGGGGTGGGTTATATTAATATGACCGGGAACCCAGGTATGGCCACTGCCGGTAGCGGCGATGTACTCACGGGCATCATCGCTGGGCTTATGGCACAAGGCTATACTCCTATAAATGCTGCCATATTCGGTGTATACCTTCATGGTAGGGCAGGAGATATTGCTGTTGAGGCAACTGGGTACCAAGCATTATTGGCTTCCGATATATGCAATGCAATCGGAAAAGCTTTTATCGATCTTTTTAAAATACCGGAGGGACCACCGCAAGAGGAGGTGTCAGAGAAAGAAAATTGATGATAGTCGGTTTGCGTTCGTTCGGTAACTTATTTGCTGAAGAGGTCTTAACGACCCTTAACCCTTCTTTTTACCCAAGCCAATGCATTATCGTATTCAATAAAGAACTTCATAGGTTTTTTGTAGAAGAGCTTTTCGATCTTGAAATTATGCATGTCCATTTCTTTAATAGAAACGATTGCAAATGCCTTTAAATTTTCCAATTCCCTGATATAGGAATAAATAGTAGGGTCAATAGCATAGGCATGCTTACGAAGGCTAATGTAACCAAAATCGCGATTTCTAAAATGAATTTCCGAAATACCGATAATTTGGTACGCCCTTTCTAAAGTCAATGTTGCCCCTTCGTCAAAAATAGAAACCATATGGTTTTCATACACTTGTATTTTTCCTATCTCTAACTGGTATTCCCTAACGACTATCTTTTTCTTAGATTTTCCCACTTTCATTATTCGTATTTTTTAATAGTGTCTCGAAACGAAAGTAGCGGTATGGACAGACTTGTAGTAAAATATTAGATTAAAGACGTAAATATCGTTTATACTGCTTTTAATAGTGCCTATATGCCTTTTTTTTCTTACCCGACAAATTCGACCCCATAAAAAAAGGGGCGATTAACTCGCCCCTTTTTGGTGTGTTTTTCCTACTAAACATCAGGCTTTAGAAGACTTGGTCGCTTTTTTTATTTTAATGGTCAACTCTTCTTTTTTGGTATCGAGGTCCATAAAAATGCTATCGCCTTCTTCTAGCTTAGAATTAACAATTTCTTCTGCCAAAGCGTCTTCTATATACTTTTGAATAGCTCTTTTCAACGGCCGTGCGCCGTATTGCTTATCAAAGCCTTTATCGGCTATATAGTCTTTTGCTTTTTCTGTTAAGTTGAGGTCGTATCCTATATCCTTGATTCTAGCGAACAACTTGGCAAGTTCAATATCAATAATTTTGTGAATGTCTTCTCTTTCTAACGGATTAAAGACTACTACATCATCGATACGGTTCAAGAATTCGGGTGCAAATGCTTTTTTCAAAGCATTTTCGATAACGCTCTTCTGATGCGTATCTGCCTGGGAAATTTTGGCTGAGGTGCCAAAACCGACTCCTTGTCCGAAGTCTTTTAACTGTCTTGCTCCTATGTTCGAGGTCATTATGATGATACTGTTCCTGAAATCTATCTTACGGCCTAAACTGTCAGTAAGATAGCCATCATCTAGTACTTGTAATAGCATGTTGAATACATCTGGATGTGCTTTTTCAACTTCATCCAGCAAAATTACAGAATACGGCTTTCGACGTACTTTCTCTGTCAACTGCCCACCTTCCTCGTATCCTACATATCCCGGAGGAGCTCCTACCAATCGAGAAATAGCGAATTTTTCCATGTATTCACTCATGTCTATACGTATGAGTGCATCTTCCGAATCAAAAAGTTCCTTTGCCAATACTTTTGCCAGCTGCGTTTTACCTACACCGGTCTGTCCTAAGAAAATAAAGGAACCGATCGGTTTGTTAGGGTCTTTAAGTCCGGCACGATTTCGTTGTATGGCCTTGGCTACTTTCGCAACTGCTTCGTCTTGGCCTATTACATTCCCTTTTATTAAATCGGGTAGTTCGGCCAATTTGTTGCTCTCGGTCTGCGCTATTCTATTTACAGGAATTCCACTCATCATAGAGACTACATCGGCTACATTGTCCTCTGAGACGGTCTCTTTGTGCAATTTGCTATCGTCTTCCCATTTTTCTTGGGCAATGGCCAAGTCTTTTTCGAGTCTTTTTTCATCGTCTCGCAGCTTTGCCGCCTCTTCATACTTTTGTTTTTTGACCACACTGTTCTTAAGCTCCCGAACATCTTCTAGCTGTTTTTCGAGCTCTAAGATTTGTTTGGGCACATCCATATTTACGATATGCACACGTGAACCTGCTTCGTCAAGGGCATCAATGGCCTTGTCTGGCAAAAAGCGGTCTGTCATATAGCGATTGGTCAATTTTACGCAAGCTATAATTGCTTCGTCGGTATAGATGACATTATGGTGGTCTTCGTATTTACTCTTGATATTTTGCAGTATTTCAATCGTTTCCGCTACGGTAGTAGGTTCAACGATGACTTTTTGAAAACGCCTTTCCAGTGCTCCATCTTTTTCGATGTATTGCCTGTATTCATCTAAAGTCGTCGCGCCGATACATTGAATCTCTCCTCTTGCCAAGGCTGGTTTGAACATATTGGAGGCATCCAAACTTCCGGTGGCACCACCGGCGCCTACGATGGTATGAATTTCGTCTATAAAGAGAATTACATCATCGTTTTTCTCCAATTCATTCATTACGGCTTTCATCCGTTCTTCAAACTGACCTCTGTACTTTGTACCTGCAACCAATGATGCAAGGTCTAAGGTCACCACTCTTTTGTTATAGAGTATCCGCGATACTTTTTTGTTTATTATTCGAAGCGCAAGACCTTCCGCGATAGCGCTTTTGCCAACTCCGGGTTCGCCAATAAGCAACGGATTGTTCTTTTTTCTACGACTTAAAATTTGAGAAACCCGTTCTATTTCTTTTTCCCTGCCGACGACCGGATCCAATTTGTTCTCCTCGGCCATTCTGGTAAGGTCTCTACCAAAATTGTCAAGAACCGGCGTTTTTGATTTTTTATTCCCTTTTTGATTTCCTACAGAGCCAAAATTCCCTTCTTTACTTTCGTTGCCTTCGTCCGATTCGTTCGGGAACGATTCCGAAGTAGGGGCGTCAACGATTTCATCATCACTTGTAATCATGAACTTAAACTGTTCTTTTACGCCGTCATAATCAACTTTAAGCTTGTGCAATAATTTGGTCGTCGGGTCATTTTCATTTCTCAAAATACAGAGGAGTAAGTGGGCGGTATTGATTGAAGAACTTTGAAATAATTTTGCTTCTAAAAAAGTAGTTTTCAAAGCTCTTTCGGCCTGGCGTGTCAAGTGCAGGTTCTTTTTATCTTTTTGTGCGTTTCCAGAACTTGGATTTGACGGACTAAGGATCTCGACCTTTCTTCTCAGGTGATCCAAGTCCACATCCATTGCATCCAAAATACTTATTGCCTTACCGTTTCCGTCACGTAAAAGGCCCAACATTAAATGTTCGGTTCCAATAAAGTCATGCCCCAAACGAAGGGCTTCCTCTTTGCTATATGCAATTACGTCTTTTACTCTTGGTGAAAAATTATCGTCCATAAACTATCCTTAACATCTATAAAATTAGTAAAACTACTTCAATCTAAGGCAAATACTGTACCTATATTCGACAAACTAGTGCGAAATGACGAAAAAAGTACCGGTTCTAGAATTTTCGACAAGTTGAACGTCTTAAAAAAAGATGTTAAAACGTGTTGATAAATTCTTGAATAAAAGGTTGGAGACTTGCCTTAAAAGTTGGGATTTTGCTTATATTGGCTTGCTTTTTTAAACCTAATAAACACTAATATTTTCAAATGGCTGAAGGAGAAAAACTGATTCCTATTAATATTGAAGATGAAATGAAATCTGCCTACATCGATTATTCGATGTCGGTCATTGTGTCACGTGCCCTTCCCGATGTGCGGGACGGTTTGAAACCTGTTCATAGAAGAGTGCTATATGGCATGTATGAACTAGGGGTTAGATCGAGTAGTTCGCACAAGAAATCGGCCCGTATCGTTGGGGAGGTTTTGGGTAAATACCACCCTCATGGTGATACCTCGGTATATGACTCAATGGTTCGAATGGCGCAGGAATGGAGTTTGCGCTATATGTTGGTAGATGGGCAGGGGAATTTCGGTTCTGTAGATGGTGATAGCCCGGCCGCAATGCGATATACAGAGGCGCGTATGCGAAAAATCGCCGATGACATGTTGGCCGATATTGACAAAGATACTGTAGATCATCAATTAAATTTCGATGATTCGTTGGAGGAGCCTACGGTACTCCCCGCTCGGGTCCCTAACTTATTGGTGAACGGTGCTTCGGGTATTGCAGTAGGTATGGCGACCAATATGCCTCCGCATAATCTAAGTGAAGTAATAGATGGTACCATAGCATATATCGATAACAATGATATTGAAATAGATGAGTTGATTACTCATATTAAAGCTCCCGATTTTCCTACTGGTGGAATCATATATGGATATGATGGTGTGAAAGAGGCTTTCCATACAGGGCGTGGAAGAGTTGTAATGCGAGCGAAGGCCACTTTTGAGGAAGTACAGGGCAGGGAGTGTATTATTGTGACAGAAATTCCTTATCAAGTCAACAAGGCCGATATGATCAAGAAGACGGCTGATCTGGTAAATGATAAGAAAATAGAGGGGATAGCAACTCTTAGAGACGAGTCTGACCGTAATGGTATGCGAATCGTTTATATCTTAAAGCGTGATGCCATTCCCAATATTGTGCTCAACATGCTTTACAAATATACGGCACTGCAAACTTCTTTTAGTGTTAATAATATTGCACTTGTTAACGGAAGGCCACGACTGCTCAATGTGAAAGAAATGATCCACTATTTTGTGGAACATCGCCATGAAGTGGTTGTAAGGCGCACGAAGTACGAATTGAAGAAGGCTGAAGATAGGGCGCATATCTTGGAAGGACTTATTATCGCATCTGACAATATAGATGAGGTAATTGCCATTATTCGAGCATCTTCAAATGCAGATCAGGCAAGGGAGAACTTGATTGAACGCTTTAAGTTGTCCGAGATACAGGCGAAAGCGATCGTAGAAATGCGATTGCGACAGTTAACAGGCTTGGAACAGGATAAATTACGTGCCGAATATGACGAAATTATCAATACTATTGCCGACTTAAAAGATATCTTAGATCGCAAGGAGCGGCGAATGAACATTATAAAGGATGAGCTTCTTGAGGTAAAAGATAAGTATGGTGATGAGCGGCGTTCTGAAATTAATTTTGCGGGCGGTGATTTAAGCATCGAGGACATGATCCCAGATGAGCAGGTCGTCATTACCATTTCACATGCGGGATATATCAAAAGAACCCCATTGTCCGAATACAAGACCCAAAATAGGGGGGGGGTAGGACAAAAAGCGTCCTCAACCAGAAACGAAGATTTTCTTGAACATCTTTTCGTTGGTACCAACCACCAATACATGTTGTTCTTTACGCAAAAAGGAAAATGTTTCTGGATGCGGGTCTACGAAATTCCGGAAGGCAGTAGAACTTCAAAGGGAAGGGCCATTCAGAATTTGATCAATATTGAACAGGACGATATGGTCAAAGCCTTTATATGTACACAAGATTTAAAGGATGAAGAATATGTAAATAGCCATTATGTAATTATGGCTACCAAGAAAGGAGTTGTTAAAAAGACTTCCTTGGAACAGTACTCGCGACCTCGTCAAAATGGAATCAATGCCATTGGCGTACGAGAAGGTGATGAACTTTTAGAAGCAAAGCTGACAACGGGAACTAGTCAAATTTTCCTAGGGCTCAAATCAGGAAAAGCAATCCGCTTCGAGGAGAGTAAAACGAGACCCATGGGACGTAATGCATCTGGTGTAAGAGGTATTACCCTTACCAATGATGCCGATGAAGTGATAGGTATGGTTTCAGTACATGATTTTGATGAAAATATCCTAGTAGTTTCAGAGAATGGTTATGGAAAACGGTCTAGTATTGAAGACTATCGTATTACTAATAGAGGTGGTAAAGGAGTAAAAACAATTTCGATTACTGATAAGACAGGAGGGTTGGTATCGATTAAGAACGTATCCGATTTGGATGATCTGATGATCATCAATAAATCGGGCATTGCCATACGAATGAGCGTAGAGGATCTACGGGTAATGGGGCGTGCCACGCAGGGTGTGAAACTGATCAATATCAAAGGAAACGACTCTATCGCCGCAGTTGCCAAAGTAATGAAAGACGAAGATACGCTAGAGGAGGCTGAAATCAATGATATAGAGGTGAACACCGAGGATGGCACGGCTCTTGATAATGAGGGTATAGATGAAACAAATGAGGGTGCCGATGAAACAAATGAGGGTACCGATGAAACAAAATAATAATCAATTAACACTAATTTTTAATAATAGAGAAATGAAAGCTAAATTTTTAATATTGATGACCATGTGTTTTACGATGGTCGGTTTTGCTCAAAAGAACGAGATCAAAGCAGCAGAAAAAGCACTTAAGGGAGGCGATTCCATGGCGGCCAAGACGGCCTTGGAAGGTGCTTCCGGAACTATTTCCGGGGCAGATGCAAAATTGCAGGCCCAATATCACTTTATACGCGGTAAGGTTTACGCCGATCTGGCCAAAAAAGGTGACGCTGGTGCATTCAAAGAAGCGGCAGATTCTTTTCAGAATGTATTGGATGTTGAAGAAAAAAGTGGAAAGAAAAAATACACGGATGAAACGAAGCAGCGTATGCAGGCCGTTACGGCAGATCTAGTGAACTCCGCTGTAGAGGACAATGCGAATAAAAAGTTCAAGGAAGCGGCAGAAAAATTATACATGAGCTATAAGCTAAGCCCTTTGGATACTTCTTATTTGTATTACGCTGCCAACAGTTCAGTGCAAGGAGGCGACTATGAGCAATCTCTTAAATTTTACAACGAGTTGAACGACGTTGGTTACGATGGTGGCGGTGTAAAGTATAAGGCTACCAATATTGCTTCGGGTCAGGTAGAAGAAATGGATCAGGTGCAACGTGATCTAATGGTAAAAGCAGGGACACATAGCGACCCTATTGAAGAAAAAATTCCTTCCAAAAAGTCCGAAATCGTAAAGAACCTTGCTTTGATCTATACTCAAGTAGGCCAGAATGACAAGGCTATCGAGGCATTTCAGAACGCTAGAAAGAGCAATCCAGATGATGTGAATTTGGTGTTGAGCGAGGCGAACCTTTATTATACGATGGGTGACAAGGACAAGTTTAAAACCCTTATGTCAGAGGCTGCTGCAATGGCGCCAGACAATGCCGATTTACACTATAATATAGGAGTGATCGCTATGGAGCAAGGGAACATACAAGAGGCGCGTGCATCGTATCTAAAGGCCTTGGAAATAGACCCCAATTATACGAACGCACAGTTAAACCTATCTACAACCTACGTAAATGAAGGAAATGGCCTGATAGATGAAATGAACAGCTTAGGAAATTCTAGAAAAGATATTGCCCGTTACGACGAGTTAAAGCAGCAAAAAGATGATTTGTTCCAAAAAGGGGCAGACGTTCTTGAGGCGGCTTTGAAAGAAAAACCGGACAATCAAGGTGTCTTAACACAGTTAAAGAATATCTATGGTGCTATGGGGGACAATGATAACTTTATGAGATTAAAGAAGTTATTGGGAGAGTAAAGGTATTTTTTCAATATATAAAAAAAACCCTGATTGTTTCAATCGGGGTTTTTTTATATCAACTTTTTTATGACTCTTAGCGAATGGGTGTAGCGGCCATGCTCTGTATTGAAAATACCAGTATGGTCTAAACGATCAATACGCACTTTCCCGTGTGAATGAATAATGTAGTTGTCATCCATTATAATTCCCACATGATTTATTTCCCCCTCTTGATTATCAAAAAATGCCAAGTCACCGGCTTCACTTTCCTCTATGAAGCTCAAGGCATCTCCCTGAGTAGATTGCTGTTGTGCGGTGCGAAGCAAAGCATGTCCGTTAATTTTATAGACCATTTGACTAAGTCCGGCGCTGTCGATACCGAAAGGGCTTTTTCCGCCCTTTAAAAAGGGCGCGTTAAGGTAGTGGAGCGCAGTTTGGATCAGCGATGGTTTTTCGGAACTTTCTGCCGAATCATCACTTTCGTAGCGATGGCTTAAGAATTTAACGGAATGTACAGAGGATCCTAACAAAATTGGAAGCGAGCTTTTTTGATCTGTTACTGCCGACGATACCAAATCGGTCGCAAGTACCGGCTTGGAATTTTGAATCGTATTAAACTGTTCTTCTTGAATAAGGTTGATCTGATCCTTACTTACCCAACCCTCGCACGTATCGAAAGCGATGCGTATTTTACTATAGAATTTGCGATGTTCAAGTACTTTGAAATGTTCACCATAAAGTAGTTGAGTAACCATCTCTGAGGTCTCTTCGGGCGCATGGCGCACGGGAACGAGGCTAAGTGAACAAATACCGTATTGCATTAGGCTTGGTTAGAATGAAATCAGGTTAGTTTCTTTCCAAAACGAGTGCAGAGGCACCACCGCCGCCATTACATATGGCCGCAGCTCCAAGTTTTGCATTTTTTTGTTGTAAGGTGTGTAGCAAGGTAACCAGAATTCTAGCTCCTGAGCATCCTAAGGGGTGTCCCAAAGAAACCGCTCCACCATTTACATTCACTTTATCATCTGTAAGGCCTAGCAATTTCATATTTGCCAGTCCTACCACTGCGAATGCCTCATTAAATTCAAAGTAATCGACACTTTCAATAGAAACACCAGCCTTGTCCAAGGCTTTGGGAAGTGCCTTTGCTGGAGCTGTGGTAAACCATTTTGGCTCCTGTGCCGCATCGGCATACCCTTTTACGGTGGCCAATGGTTCTAGATTCAGTTCGTTTGCTTTTTCGGCACTCATTAAGATTATTGCCGCGGCACCATCGTTAATGGTCGATGCGTTTGCGGCCGTAACGGTACCGTCTTTTGAGAATGCTGCTCGCAGGTTCGGTATTTTCTCCAGGAATACATTTTTGAACTCTTCGTCTTCTTTAACTACTATGGGTTCGCCCCGTCGTTGAGGAACCGAAACGGGAACTACTTCAGCATCAAATCGCCCGTTTTTCCATGCATCAGCGGATCTTTGGTAAGATTGTATTGCAAATGCGTCTTGTTCTTCCCTGCTAAAATTATGTTCTGTAGCACAGAGATCGGCACATACTCCCATAGCTTGTTGGTCATAAACATCTACCAAACCATCTTTTTGCATGCCATCTATCATAGAAGACGGGCCAAATTTTTGCCCCGTTCTCATTTGAACATAGTGAGGGATAAGGCTCATATTTTCCATTCCTCCTGCAACAACAATAGTAGCATCACCCAAAGCGATTGCCTGCGCTCCCTGCATTACGGCTTTCATTCCAGAGGAGCATACTTTATTTATAGTAGTACAAGGAACTGAATCGGGAATACCTGCATAGATTGCGGCCTGTCTTGCTGGTGCCTGTCCGGTACCTGCTTGTACAACATGTCCCATGAGTACCTCTTCGACCAAAGTTGGGCTAAGATTTATCTTGTCTAGGGCCCCTTTAATCGCGATCGCCCCTAATTTTGGAGCTGGTACAGATGACAAAGCACCCATAAAACTACCAATTGGTGTTCGAACAGCAGCTACAATAACAACCTCTTTCATTTCCTTGTTTTTATTGATATTTAATGATAAACATATTTCGCCGAAATATAGCTCCGTAGATATAACCGAAATATCGTGGCGTGTTTTCTATTAAAAAAATAGTCTTGCAAAATTAAGAAAATAAAGAAGAATGCAGGTAGTAGACTGATCAATAAGCCGTTTTGATCTTATATTTTTCTATTTTTGAATTAGATACCAGCTGCATGCGAAAATTTTTCGATATTCTGTTTAAAAGCCAGTCGCTTATTTATAAGTATTTACTTTATCTAGCAAGTTTGTTTTGTATCGTATTTTTCTTTCCAAAGGGGGGGCAATTCAAATATGAATTTCAAAAAGGGAAACCTTGGCAATACGAAAACCTCTATGCGCCTTTTGATTTTTCGATCAAGAAGACCCAAAATGAAATTGAGAAAGAAAAAAAGGAAATCAATGCCATTCAACTTTCTTACTATAGGTACAACGATCAGGTGGTAAAAAAAGCATATACCGATTTTGAAGCAAAATTCCCTCTGTTCTTCCCTGATCGAGATTACAATAAAAACCAGTTAAAGTCTTTACATACTGCAGGCAAAGAAGTTCTAAACGAGGTTTATGCTTTTGGTATTTTACCCGAAGGTATTCAAACAAGCCAGTCAGAAGCTATTTACTTGGTTAAAAAAAACGAGGCGGATCGTGTTCAGTTTGAAAAGCTTTATGAACGTTCGGAGTTGGTCGTAGCAGTGAACCGTTTGTTACGGAATAAGGGACTGCGCAGCTTTTCAGATACCTATCAGAAACTTTTCACCGACCTATTGAAGCCGAATGTGAAGTTAGATAAAAAACTTTCTGAAAATGCACAAAATGAAGCGCTTTCCCAGTTATCGAACACTCGTGGTACGGTAGATGAGGGGAAGTTGATCGTTGCCAAAGGGGAAGTAGTCGAAGCTGGAAATTTTAAAATTCTAAATTCGTTAAAACAGGAATATGAATCAGAGCTATGGGCGGCCAGTAACTACTATTTTATTCTATTTGGCTATACTATTTTAGTAGCATTGGTGTTGATGATGCTACTTCTGTTCTTGAAGAAATACCGAACCGATATCTATCAGAACAATGTAAAGGTGACCTTCATTTTCTTTAATATACTCCTAATGGTTTTTGTGACTACCTTGGTGGTCAAATACAACGAGGCATACATCTTTGTAGTGCCCCTGTGTATACTTCCCCTAATTCTTAAAACGTTTTTCGATGCGAGGCTTGGGCTTTTTGTACATGTGCTCACCGTGCTGATTTTGGGCTTTGTAGTGCCAAGCAGTTTTGAATATATATTTTTGCAGATTATTGCAGGTATCGTAACCATCCTAACGGTTTCCGAGCTTTATAAACGTGCAAATCTCTTTATTTCGGTAGGGCAGATAACCTTGATCTATATTATTGGTTATTTAGCTTTCCATATCATCCGCGAAGGGAATCTAGATAATATTGTCTGGGCGACTTTAGGACTTTTTTTGTTGAATGGAATGATTACCCTATTCGCACAGCCGTTGATCTATGCCTATGAAAAACTTTTCGGTCTAGTCTCGGATGTTTCATTGCTAGAACTTTCCGATACCAATTCAAGGTTATTAAAAGAATTAGGAAATAAGGCTCCCGGTACTTTTCATCATTCGTTGCAAGTGGCAAACCTCGCCGAGGCGGCGGCCAACGAAATTGGTGCCAATGCCATGCTGGTTAGGGTCGGAGCTTTGTATCATGATGTAGGTAAGATGAACCGCCCGACTTATTTTACCGAAAATCAGATTACAAACGTAAATCCGCACGATGAACTTTCTGCAAAAGACAGTGCTAAGATTATCATTGACCATGTAATCGAAGGAATCGAAATCGCTAGAAAAAATAATATTCCAGATAGGGTTATCGATTTTATTCGGTGTCATCATGGGACTACCATGGTTTATTATTTTTTTAAAAAACAGCAAGAAAGTGGGGGAGTCGTAAACGAGGAAGATTTCACCTACCCGGGACCAATTCCTTTTTCGAAAGAGACGGCCATATTGATGATGGCCGATTCGGTCGAGGCTGCGTCTAAAAGCCTAAAGAACCCTACTTTTTTGATAATCGACGAATTTGTCGACAAGATAATTGCGGGCCAAATGGCCGCTAAACAATTTTTAAATGCCGATATCACGTTTAAAGAGATAGAGAGTATCAAAAAAATCTTCAAACAAAAGCTGACGAATATTTATCATTTGCGAGTGGAATACCCAGAATAATAGAAGTTTAGACGTTGTGTATTTACCCCTTTAGTACATAGCTCCTATGATAATTTTACGGGACCTGATTTTAAGGTAAAAAAAGTAAATAAATAGTTGCTTTATAGTATTGCAAAATTGTACATTTGCAACCGCTTAAGGGCGAAGTTCTTTAATAGAGTATGGAGAGGTGCCTGAGTGGCCGAAAGGAGCGGTTTGCTAAATCGTCGTACCCTAACAAGGGTACCCAGGGTTCGAATCCCTGTCTCTCCGCAAGAATCTGTGAGAGATGGATTGTTTTTTATAGATGATTATCGGGGTGTAGCGTAGCCCGGTTATCGCGCCGTACCGAATTCTCGGGAGGACGCGGAGGTCGTCACGCTTGAGGCGTGACCACCCTAGAGAATTTTAAATGATGTTCGTTTATATATTATATAGCGAAAAACGTTCAAAGTATTATGTGGGTCAAACCGCTGATATTGTTAAAAGATTGAAAAGACATAACCTAGGAATGGTTCTTTCAACAAAAAGTGGATCGCCTAGGATGTTAGTTTTGCAAATTGAAGTTTTATCTCGATCTGAAGCAATGATTTTAGAACGAAAAATAAAAAAGAGAGAAGCAAAACGTTTTATAGATGACCATCGGGGTGTAGCGTAGCCCGGTTATCGCGCCGCGTTTGGGACGCGGAGGTCGCAGGTTCGAATCCTGCCACCCCGACGAACCGCTT